>JAZQNJ010000107.1:0-26007 GCA_045627285.1 Treponema sp.
TACAACAATTTACAAAGAGAGATTCCCGTGTCAAAGTGAGCACGAAAACGAGTGTGCTCAAGCACGGGAATGACACTTTTTCAGTAATCTCCGTCAGGGGAACGCCCTTTTTATTCTTTTTAATACTACGATTTTCTTATATAATAAAATCCATGGAAAAAATCATTGTTTATACCGACGGAGGCTGCTCCGGAAATCCTGGTCCCGGGGGATGGGCCTGCGTAATTATTGCTGAAGGTCAGGCCAGACAGCTAAGCGGAGGCGAAAAGCTTACAACAAACAACAAAATGGAACTTATGGCTGCAATTTCTGCACTCAGCGCCATTAAAAATACTGCCCGCTTTGCCGGAATCCCTGTTGAAGTAAACATTGACTCGCAGTACGTAAAAAACGGCATTACTCAGTGGATTTTTGGCTGGAAAAAGAAAGGCTGGAAAACTGCTGACAAAAAGCCTGTAAAAAATCAGGAGCTGTGGATGGCTTTAGATGCCCTTAATTCTTCTATGAGCGTAGAATGGAAATGGGTAAAAGGCCACGCCGGAGTTGAATACAACGAAGTGTGTGACAGTCTGTGCCAGGAAGAAATTGCCAAGCACAGATAGTTCTCTTGGTCGGACGATATTTTATCAATTGATTTATCATATGCAAAAAAGGGCTGTCCAGTAAGTAACCACCGCAGGTTGAACTTTTTGGACAGCCCTTTTTTTTAACTCAATTTTTTGTTAGTTTTTAAACATATCTGTGGAAAGGTAGCGGTCACCTGTGTCCGGAAGGAGAACTACGATGTTCTTTCCTTTATTTTCAGGACGCTTTGCCAGTTCAATGGCAGCGTAGGCTGCGGCTCCCGATGAAATACCTACCAGAACACCTTCTGTTCTACCGATAAGGCGTCCTGTTGCAAAAGCCTTTTCGTTTTCTACCGGGAAAATTTCATCGTAAACTTTTGTATCAAGTACATCCGGAACAAATCCTGCACCGATTCCCTGAATTTTGTGAGGGCCTGCAGTTCCTTTTGAAAGAACAGGAGAACTGGCTGGTTCTACAGCCACAATTTTTACATCAGGATTTTTTTCTTTAAGATATTTACCAGTACCTGATACTGTACCACCTGTACCAACACCAGCTACAAAGATATCAACCTTTCCGTCTGTATCTTCCCAGATTTCCGGGCCTGTTGTTTCATAATGAGCTTTTGGATTAGCAGGGTTTACAAACTGACCTGCAATAAAGCTTCCAGGAGTAGCAGCCTTGATTTCTTCTGCTTTGGCAATGGCTCCTTTCATTCCTTTTGAACCTTCCGAAAGTACAAGCTCTGCTCCGTATGCTGTCATAAGAAGACGTCTTTCAATAGACATTGTATCTGGCATTACGATGATTACTCTGTAACCTCTGGCTGCTGCAACTGCGGCAAGACCAATACCTGTATTTCCTGAAGTTGGTTCAATGATTACAGAATCCTTTGTAAGCTTTCCAGACTTTTCTGCATCGTCAAGGATTGCTTTTGCAACGCGGTCTTTTACCGATCCTGCGGGATTAAAATATTCAAGTTTGGCAATAATTTTTGCTTCCAGATTTTCGGATTTTTCAATATTTGAAAGCTCAAGAAGCGGTGTGTGACCAATAAGTTGATCTGCTGAAGTATAAATATTTGACATAAGGTTCCTCCAAGATTATGTGTATAACTTATCCCATATTACCTACTATGTCAATAGGTAATTAAAGGATATATACAGCTTACTGGCTGCAGGGGCTGTGAAACAGAAACGGCAAAGCCGTTTTGGAGGCGGACTGCCGGAACCCCGAAAGACAGGACCCGAACAAAGTGAGGGGAAGCCCCGGACACAAAATAAAATCATATTCAAAAAAAAAATAAAATAAAATAATATTGAAGCAGGACTTAATTTATGAATGCAAAACTTTCTCAATACGACAAAATGACAAAAACTCCGGTTGAAAAGCTGATAGTCACTCTTGCCATTCCAACAATACTCACTATGCTTGTTACAAATATCTACAATCTTGTGGATACTGCATTTGTAGGCACATTAGGAAACAGTGCATCCGGGGCTGTAGGCATTGTTTTTGGTTTTATGGCAATTCTTCAGGCCATCGGATTTCTTTTTGGACAAGGATCCGGCAGTATTATTTCCAGGTTTCTTGGACAGAAAAACATTGAGGAAGCTGTTAAAACTTCATCTACCGCCGTATTCTTTTCTTTTTTTCTTGCGGTAACAGCCTCGTTACTGTGCTTCTTTTTTCTTACTCCCATTGTCTTCTTTTTAGGCAGTACAGAAACCATTGCTCCATACGCCAGAACCTACATTTCCTGGATTCTTCTGACAGCACCCTGTATGGTTACAAGCTTTACCCTGAACAACATTTTACGCTACGAGGGCAAGGCTTTTTACGGCATGATCGGTATGCTTTCCGGAGCAGTCCTCAATATTTTTGGGGATGCCCTTCTTATAAAAGTCTTTAACATGGGGATTTCCGGAGCAGGTCTTTCTACCGCTGTTTCTCAGGCCGTAAGCTTTTCCATCCTGCTCATTCCTTTTTTACGGGGAAAAACTCAGTGCAGGCTTTCTTTTTCTAAAATTCAATGGAATCCGAAGGTTGTTGGTAACATTATTTCCACAGGATCTCCAAGCCTGGTACGTCAGGGGCTTAACAGTATTACTACAATCATCCTGAATTTTTACGCAGGAACATACGGTGCCTTGCTGGGATCTGGCGGAAGCGACCAGGCTATTGCAGGAATGAGTATTGTAGCCAGAATTTTCTTTTTTATTTTTTCCGTTGCTATTGGTACTGGACAGGGGTTTCAGCCTGTAAGCGGTTTTAACTATGGTGCAAGAAAATTCGGCCGATTACGAAAAGCTTACAGATTTACTGTGGAATTGTCGGAAGCCCTTATGATTGTAATAGGTGCTGTGGTTTTTATTTTTGCTCCATCCATTACAGCTCTTTTTCGTGATGATCCCACTGTAATTGAAATTGCCACCAGAGCTCTGAGATTCCAGTGCATTGGTGTGCTTTTTCTTCCTGTCAGCATGGTTACTGAAATGCTGTGCCAGAGTACAGGACAGAAACTGGCTGCACTGGTCCTTTCTGCCATGAGGAGCGGAATTGTTTTTATTCCAACGCTGATTATTATGGCACTTACGAGGGGGCTGAATGGTGTTGAAGAGGCTCAGTCCCTTGCTTTTGCCATAACATTTATTCCGACTATGGGCTTTATATGGTGGTTCTTCCACAAGATACCAGATTCTGACATGGAGTAAAGGAGATTCCCGTGTCGGAGCACGGGAATGACAGGGAGAGACATGGAGTAAGGGGACTCCCGTGCCGGAGCACGGGAATGACAGGGGGGTGGCAGATGGGATTCTTAGTCTACCTGTCGTCTTCGTCTTTTTCTTCTTCTGGAATCTCCTCATCGATTCCAGCTCTTGTCCTCATAAACTCAAAATAGGAAGTTCCCATGCAGTTGAGTTCTGTAATTTTATTAAGTTCCTTGTTACCTACGTTAAGATCGTAGGCCATTTCCAGATAACTTGCAGCCTTTTTATCTTTTTTGTCAAAAAGATATTGGGAATAATAAAGATAAATAAGATATTTCTCCCCTGTTACTTTTGCTCCTTCAAGAGCCCTTTTATAACATTCACCGGCCGTTTTTTTACTGCCTCCCATAATTCCAGGAGCAAAGAAATACCAGTTTCCGAGGCTGACATTTGGCATTGGCATGTATTTGTCTTTTTTAATGGCCTCCTGATACCAGCTCTTTACTCTTAATCCGTAAAGCAGTGTTGCTGGAATTGAACGGGTCATGTAGTAGCTTGTAATATCACCAGAAAGATAATAAGTCCACTTGCTTGTTTTTTCGAAGCCTCTGGAATCTATTATGTGATGATTTCGTTTCATCAGCTCTTTTGCCTGCTTTCTGTACTCTGCCCTATTGGATCTTGAATTAAAATTTTCGTATCGTTCGATATAAACAAGTGTCTGGAAAATAAGTTTTTCCTGCTCCAGATCGATGGCGTATGATTCAACCTGTGCAAGGGCATCGGCTTCAAACTGATCCAGGGTTTCTGCGGTCTTTTTAAGGTTTTTACTGTTCTTAAGCTGAACTCGCAGTGTTACGAATTCCAGAGCTTTTTCTTCTGTCCAGGCTGATATTTCACCATCGGCAAAAGAAAGAAATCCTGCTGCAAAAAAAACTGAGCTGAATATAAGTGTTAAAAATTTTGTCTGCTTCATACTTAAAAAATTATTTTCTGCCTTTTTAGTTACAGGCACACTCCATAGATTTAATTACTTTTGGAAAATTAAAATATAATAGAAATAAGACTTATTGCACATCCCATCAGGGACAAGGCCATTACAATACCTACAGCCTTCTGATATTTATCAAAAAGCTTTTTTAATGCCAGTCCACTAAAGCCCCACACCAGATTTGAAACAGGCCCCACAAGAACTACAGGAATTCCCCAGGCCATTATTAAAGGAAGTGTCTGATATACAGGCAAAACATAAGATGAAATTGCTGTAAAGCATGTCATTATTACTTTTACATTTGTCAGTTGAAGGAAAAATCCTGTCCAGAAATTTGGTTCATCAACCTCTTTGTCCTGTTCATCCGTCTCCTCGTTTTTAACAAGGCTTGTACGAAACATTTTCCAGGCAAGGTACATCATGTAAACGGCACCAACTATTGCCAGATATTTTACATATTCATTCAGCACAGTTCCAAAAAAATACAGGAGAATAGAAGCTGCAACTGCATCAGTAAAAAATCCCCAGAATAAACCAATCCACTGCTTTAAAAAAGCACGCCTTCCGTATTGAAGGGAGGCCGCCAGAGATGCAAGGTTAGCTGGACCTGGGGTAATTCCACAGATAAAAGAATAGAATAAAAATGATGCGAAAATTTGTAATGGCATATCTGGAATAATGGTGAGTTTTTTAAATTTACGCAAGAATTATAAATAAACTTTCTTATGTTCCGATAATGAAAATGATGAAAAAAATAATTTTGATAGCAGCCTCTGTTCTTCTTCTTGCAGGATGCGGAAAAAAACAGGCACTCCCAGTAAAAGAAATTTCAGAAAAATCAAAGGACCACCAGTGGTACTTTTTTACAAATCAGGGCTTTGAACAGACAAGTCTTCCTCAGAAATCCGGCATTTCCTCTTTAAAGCCATGGACAGAAACTCTTCGCGGTTCTGATGGAAACACAAGTTCTGACGGAAAAGGATTTCTTCTTGTAAACAGGATGGGTCTTATTATTTTTGAAGATTCCGGTAATCCTGTACTTCTCCACGATTATCAGTTGTTTTCGAATTCCACAGCTTCAAACCTGATTTTTGATAATGGAAATCCATATATTACTTTAAGCAGAAGCTCGTTTTTCAATAAGACTGCAGCTCTGGACTCAAACAAAACTGAAGAAGATTCCAACAGACCTTACCTTGTAAGAATTGCAAGGGAAACAAGAAACTTCTTTCCAGCTATTACTTACGGCGACCTGAATCTGGCTGACGCTGGAGAAATAACAGGGACACACTTTGACGGCAAAGACTTCCATATTTCCATTAAAACCATGAAAGGAAACAAAACTTACTTTTCTTATGCAAAATTTAACTGCATGGCACCTCTGGAAACCCTCCAGCCATTTACACAGTCTGGAAAAGTAAATCTGTCAGAATCTTCAGAAACAGCTTTCCGCAGCAAGGTTTTTCCATTTAAATACGAAGAAGCTCCAAAACGACTGAAAAATCTGCTTAAATCTATTCCTGACAATTTTAATTTTACAATAGCCTGTCGGAATGCCGGTGGTGTTTCTCCAAGACTTTATGCCACATCTTTTGATGAAGACATTCTTACACAGGCTAATGCCATTATTTCAGACGGATGGAGCTGTGCAGTTTTTTCTGACGGCACAACATATTTTAACGGTGCTTTAGACGGCCGTCATGTCCTTAACGGAGGCAAAAATACTGCTTTCCGTCTTCCGAAACTTCCTGAAAATTACATCTACGGGCCTTTCTGCATCAGTGGAAACAAGCTGGCTGTATGCTGGGAAGAAAGTGATTTTTATAAAACTGGAAGAAGCGGCTTTCTTGTTGTAGATTTAGGTAAAGTCCTTTACGGAGACCCGCTGTAGTGAAAAATCCGGTCATTAACCTGGCAAATAAAACGTTCTCAGTTCTGGCAGTCCTTTTTTTGACTGCAGGGGTGCTGTATGGGCAGAATGTTGATTCTGAGAGTCAGGAGTTATCTGCTGCAAAAGAGGAAATGTCTTCCCATCAGGAGGATTTTAAGCTTAAAGCCTGGGACTTCTTTTTTACCCTGGGACCAATGGGAATGCTTAATACTAATGAAGATACTGCCGGCGCTCCTTCTCCAATCATGTTTTCCGGTGGAATAGGCTTTGAATTCTTTAATGACAAGCCTGTAAACTTTCAGCCGAAGATTTCGTTTTTTTCCTGCTACTATCTGTGGGACGGCGAAAAAGCCATTCCTGCCGAAGTTGAAAACAGAACAAGTCTTGTTCCTTCACTGCTGCTGGATCTGGATCTAAGCCACACGTGGATCATAAATAAAAATGCAATACAGGCAGGTGCAGGAATCAGTGTACTGGGCAGATATGGACTTCTTGCCAACGGTGTAAATGAAGATGATAGAGGTGGAACTGATACTTCTACAGCAGGAAAGGACGTAAAATCCATCAACAGCTGGTTTTATCAGGATCTGAACTTCCTGTACCCTAATATTACCATCAGCTGGATGCGTCAGCTGGAATCAAAATGGCATGCAGGACTGGAAGCCCGCTTCTACATTCCTCTGGGTTCTCTTACTTCAGGCAACGGCCTTAACAACAGTCTGGCCTTTCTGGGCATTAAGGTCTGTTCTAAATAAATTGGGACAAAAAAAGGCACGGGCGAAACGCAGTGAAGCGATGTGCCGTGCCGCGGGTTAGGGATCGTTGCGAACTCCTGTGAGCAAGAGCCCGGCCGGCACTTGTGCCGGCAACCTCCCCTTAAAATTAGATACCTACTACGTGGTTGTTTACTTTATCCTGAACATAAGCAACAAATTCTTCAAGCTTCATTGTTTTCTGTTCAAGCCCAGATGACTGACGGAAGCGTACGCTTACTGTCTTTTCGTTCTTTTCGTTTTCGCCAACAACAAGAATGTAAGGAGTTTTGTGTTCCTTTGTAATCATCTTGATTTTCTGACGCATGTTTTCGTCTGAGATGTAAGCATTGGCACGGATATCTGCAGCCTGCAGTACTTCCTGAACTTCTTTTGCATAATCGTCAAAATCCGGGTTTACAGGAACAACTGCTGCCTGTTCAAAAGCAAGCCATGTTGGGAAAGCTCCGGCAAAGTTTTCAATAAGAATACCAAGGAAACGTTCAAATGAACCGAGGATTGCACGGTGGAGCATTACAGGATGATGCTTCTGGTTGTCTGCACCAATGTATGTTGCGTCCAGACGTTCAGCACTTGGAAGCTGGAAGTCTGCCTGGATTGTACCACACTGCCATTCACGGCCGAGACAGTCATAAAGCTTAAATTCAAGCTTTGGACCGTAGAAAGCACCTTCTCCCGGCTGGATTTCAAATTCCAGGCCTGCTTCGTGACAAGCATCTGCAAGAGCCTTTTCTGCCCGTTCCCATGTAGCAAGGTCACCAACGTGGTCTTCAGGCATTGTAGAGAATTTTACAACCAGATCATCAAAACCAAAGTCGTGATATACGTTTTTAAGGAGCTTACAGAATTTTGCAACTTCCCCTGCAACCTGTTCTTCTGTACAAAGAATATGGGCATCGTCCTGAACAAAGCCGCGTACACGCATTACACCGTGGAGAGTTCCAGACGGTTCGTTACGAACATCGTGACCAAATTCTGCAAGACGAAGTGGAAGTTCCTTGTATGTGCGGAGGCGGCTCTTAAAGATTTCAAGGGCGCCAGGACAGTTCATTGGTTTAATGGCAAAAAGACGCTTTTCTGATTCTGTAATGAACATGTTCTTCTGGTAGTGTCCCCAGTGACCAGAGCGTTCCCAGAGAGTGCGTGGCATGATTGCAGGAGTATTAACTTCCTGGTAACCGTCGCGGCGTACCATTTTACGCATGTAATCCTGCATTGTTGTGTAGATTGTCCATCCGTTTGGATGCCAGAAAATCTGACCCGGGTCTTCAGGATCAAGATGGAACAGATCCATTTCTGTACCAAGCTTGCGGTGATCGCGTTTTTCGGCTTCTGCAATCATTGCAAGATAATCTTTAAGATCGTTTGGCTTTTCAAAACAAAGTGCATAAACGCGGGTAAGCATCGGACGGTCTGAGTCACCTCTCCAGTATGCACCTGCAAGTTTGTCCAGCTTAAAAGCCTGTCCGTTAATTTCTTTTGTTGTAGCAACGTGTGGACCACGGCAAAGGTCAAGGTAGCCGTCCTGTTCGTATGTAGAAATTACTGCATCTGCAGGAAGGTCGTTAATAAGTTCAACCTTGTATGGTTCATCAGCAAAAAGCTTGAGGGCTTCTTCTTTAGAAACTTCTTTGCGTATAAATTCTGCACCAGAGGCAATAATCTTACGCATTTCTTTTTCTACTGCTGCAAAGTCGTCTTCCGTGATTTTATGGTCTGCAGGAAAATCAAAGTCGTAGTAAAAACCGTTGTCGATAGCAGGACCGATAGCGATCTTTGTTCCTGGAAAAAGATTTTTGATTGCTTCCGCCATTACATGTGCACATGAGTGGCGGATGATCTGTAATTTTTCATTTTCAGCCATAAAAATACCTCTATAAGCGACATTGAGCCGCAAAAATATGTCTTTTAAGAATAACGATTTTTTAAGTGAGTTTCAATAAATTCCGGACATCCGGCCCCACAAGGGAAGAACACGGACAACCCAGGAACGGAAGAATTCATGTATGGAGTCTTGTCAGTTCATGGTTCTGATGCGGAGAACAACCGTATACCGTATAAATAACATTATAGAAATTCGGAAAATTGCCGATAATAACGATATGGCAGAGAATAATTTTACCGAGCAGCTTTTGACTGCAATTGAAGGCAAAACTCAATGGTTTGATGAGAAGTCCCTTCCAGAAATGCTGGAAAATTACCGTCTTCTTCACACTTGTGTAAAAAACCTCTTTGAGTTCTTGCTTAAAAAATCACTTATTACTCCGGATCCTTACAAAAACGACAAAAAGATTTCGGATATTACATCTCCAGAAAACGGTCCTTTCTCAGAAGCAGAACGGTCTATGGCTATGGGAATGCGTTTTTCTGATTATGACAGCACACTGGACTTTCTCTGCAATTATTACAAATTCTCCGTTTCAAACCTGCAGCTTGGGAATATCAGAAAACTTATCGATTTAAACAATGCCATCCAATGGAATTCTTTCTCTGTAAATTCAAACAACGTCAACACTAGAACTATTGCTACAATGCTTCTTACTGCAAAACAGAACTGTGAAGCGATTACTGTAAGCATGATTAACGACAGTATCTCAAAGGCCGGAAAAGCAATTCTTGCCATAAACAGAAGCCTAAAGGAACTTACTGACTTTCAGAG
This sequence comes from Treponema sp., assembly GCA_045627285.1. Taxonomy (GTDB): domain Bacteria; phylum Spirochaetota; class Spirochaetia; order Treponematales; family Treponemataceae; genus Treponema_D. Next base: position 9,593 of record JAZQNJ010000107.1, read on the forward strand.
AGAATGTTACAAGGCAGAACTGCGGCGGAATATTTTTACACACCCTTCTTTTAACGCACAGAAAGCTTTCTCCAGCCCGGCAGAGGAACTTGCTGCAATCAAAAAGCTCTTTACTCAGGCCATGGGAAAAGTTCCCTTCTATAACGAACTTATTGATGAAGTTATCAACGAGGATCAGGCTTCCAATAAGGAACAGCTTCAAAAGGCCCTTCTTGAAAAGCTTGCCGTAGCCACAATTGAAGATATTAAACAGGAAGAAAAAATAGACACCAAAGAAATACTTCTTACTGCCATCAGAGTTTTTGGTGCAATGCCAGGTCAGATTATCCAGGCACGAGATAAAATTCAGGAAAACCACGATCTGCTGGAAAGCGAACACAACAGCTTTATGGATAAGCTGAAAAAAGCTTTTAAACAGGCCTTCGGTATCAATGATAAACCGGTGTTCTACAATATTATAATAACAGATCAGTCAACTGATACCCGGCATCACGAAAAAATCAATTATGTACAGTTTATGAACGATCTGGAAGCAAAAGCCCGCCGTTTTAGTTCTATAGGTGTAAAAAAATCTCCGGGGTATGAAAAACTTGCCCAGCAGAAAGAAGCCTATATCCTTGAATATGTAAACCAGCAAATCAGCGACTGTCAAAAAATGCTTAAAATTCTGAATGGCCTTGATGATTTTTTCAAAAATGCTCCTATGCCTCAAAACAGAACAAAGGTCAGAGGTCTCAAAATGGAAATTTCTTCCATGAAGAACTCCGTTGTAAAGGCAAATCAGCACCGGTCAGAATATTCAGCATACGTAGAAGAAGAAGCTCAGCTCAAAAAACTTGGAATCTCAAATGACTAAAAAGATATTTGCAGGAATTTTTGTTTCTGCCCTGCTTTTTTCTGCATTCACTCAGGAATTTACAGAACCTCAACCGGCAGATAAAGAAGACAGTATTGAAGAACTTGAAAAAGTTCCTGTACAGGGAAAATTCAACCCGGAACTACAGCGTCCCTTTATCATTGTTGGTACAAACGCTCATCTTAATCTGAATCCACACACTTCAAGCTTTACAAATGAAGCTCAAATCATTAATGGCCTCCAGGAAGGACTTTTTTCTTACGATTCAAATACTCTTGATCCTGTTCCAGCTTTAGCCGAATCATTCAAAATCTCAAGAGATAAAAAACGATGGACTTTTACGATCAGAAAAAATGCAGCTTTTAGTAATGGAGAACCTGTTACACCTCAGAGCATTATTGACAGCTGGCTTAAGCTCCAGAAAACTCCTGGTGCTCAGTATGCTTCACTTCTGGACTGCATTACGGGTATGAAAGAATACAGAGAAAACAACATTCCTGCAGAAAATGTAGGTCTAAAGGCTTCAGGACAGAAGCTTGTTGTTACCCTTAACACACCAACAGCACATCTTTCCAGACTTCTCTGCCACCACGCATTTGCAGCCTTTAACGGAGATGAATCAATTTTTTCCGGTGCCTTTACAATTTCTTCCAGAGATGAAACAACTCTTGTTCTTTCAAAAAACCAGTACTACTGGGACAAAGAAAACGTAGCACTGCCGGAAATCAGAATCATATTCTCCGACAACGAAAAAGAAAATTCCTGGCTTTTTAACACAGGTCGGGCTGACTGGCTCAGTACTGACTTTGACACTCAAAGCCTCATAAATAAAAATGCACTGCGTATCAGTGCACTTTTTGGAACTTCCTATTACTTCTTTACTACAAAGAATCAGGTCTGGAATAACGCTGATTTTAGAAACGCTCTGCTGGCTGCCGTCCCATGGGATCAGCTCAGACAAGAACACATGATAAAAGCCTCTACCCTTGTTTATCCTCTTTCGGGATATCCTAAAGTTGAAGGTCTTACAGAAACAAACGAAGATGAAGCTCTCATCCTTATGGAAGAAGCCAGAAAAAAGGCTGGAATTCCTATAGATAAAAAGCTGGAACTTACATTTGGAATCGCCCGCAATGACTATATGCGTAAGCAGGCAGAAATTCTTAAAACCGCATGGGAACCTTTGGGAGTAATTCTTTATCCTATGCAGATTGATGAAAACCAGTATCTCAACAGTATTCCATATCTTAATTATGATATGTTCAGTTATTCCTGGATTGGAGATTTTGCTGACCCAATGGCTTTTCTGGAACTGTTTAGAGAAGGATCCACACTTAATCAGACAGTGTGGAAAAACCAGAAATTTACTAATTTAATGAACAGGGCCGACGAATGTACTGATTCACTTGAACGGTACAAGCTCTTGGCCCAGGCTGAACAGGTCCTTCTTGATGATGGAGTTATTCTTCCTGTAAGCCACTCCATTACACTGCAGGCTGTCAATCTGAACCATGTAGGTGGCTGGTATACAAATGCTCTGGACATTCACCCTTATAAAACACTTTATTTTAAAGAGTACAAACAGGCAGATGCCCCGAACATTGTAATGAAGTAATGACTGTAACGGTCACTGAGCTGTCCTAATCAAAGCTGCTCTTGATAAAAGGTGGTTACGACCTGCCACTTGAGATCCACAAGCCCTCCCACCGTAAGTTAAAGTTTTGGAACAGCCCCTTTTCTGATTTATTTTTTATCATTAACAGCAGAAAGCCCGGCAACAAGTCCTGCTACACTCTGTATATCTGACGGGATGATGATTTTTGTAGCCTTCCCGTTTGCTGCTTTTTCAAAGGCTTCAAGACTTCTCAAGCGAATAACAGCATCGTCTGGAGAAGCCTCACGAATCATCTTTAAGCCCTGTGCTGTAGCCTGCTGAACTTCCAGTATTGCTTCTGCTTCACCTTTTGCCTTCTGAACAGCAGCTTCTTTCTGAGCTTCTGCTTCAAGAATCATAGCCTGTTTTTTACCTTCAGCTTCAAGAATTGCTGACTGTTTATGTCCTTCTGCAATAAGAATCTGTTCGCGTCGTTCACGTTCAGCACGCATCTGTTTTTCCATGGCTTCCTGAATTGCTCTTGGAGGATCAATATTCTTTACTTCTACACGTGTTACTTTAATACCCCAAGGGTCGGTTGCTTCATCAAGTATGGAACGCATTTTTGAATTGATTACGTCGCGACTTGTTAGAGTTTCGTCCAGTTCCAGTTCACCGATGATGTTTCGGAGAGTTGTAGCTGTAAGGTTTTCCAATGCATTCATAGGATTTTCAACACCGTATGTATACAGTTTTGGATCTGTAATCTGACAGTAAACGACAGTATCAATCTGCATTGTAACATTATCTTTTGTAATTACAGGCTGTGGAGGAAAATCCAGAACACGCTCCTTCAGAGACATCACATTTGCAACAGAATCAATAAACGGCAGCTTAACATGAAGACCTACGTTCCAGGTTTTTGAATATGCCCCAAGTCTTTCTATTACAACAGATTTTGACTGAGGAACAACCCTTACATTTGCCAGAATAAGAATCAGTACAACAAGTAAAATACCAATAATTACATAAATCATTTTTCAATTTTCTCCTTTACTTTCTTTTTATGATAAGTGTATTTCCTTCAACTCCCACAACCTGGCAGACATAATCAACGTTAATATCTTCCCCGTCCTGCGAAGTTACAGTCCATACAACACCATTTGTTGCTTTAGCTTCACCTTTCTGAAATTTGGAAACAGCTTTTGTAACCAATACTTCCTGTCCTTCCATGGAATTGATGTTTGTTGCATTCTTTCCAATATTAAGTTTCTTCAAAACAAGAGGCCTTGTTAAAACCACAAGAAGAATTGTAAGAACAAGAAAGATTACAAGCTGCCACGAAAATGCAAGCCCCGTACGACTTACAAAAATCATAACCAGAGCACTAACAGCAGCCCACACCGTAGTCAACTGCATGGTAAGAGCTTCAACCGCTACACAAAGCACCATCATCCCAAGCCAGAACCAGGTTAAATGAGTCAGAATATAATTGAGAACGTTCATAATTATCTCCATAAAAGAATTATAGCATCAGGAACGAAAAATAGCAGAAAAAAAATCCCGTGCCGGAGCACGGGAATGATGCATTGTTAATGAACAGGAGTAGTTCCAAATCCTGCTAATTATGAACCAGGAATTCTACACGTCTGTTGAATACTGCATTTGATGTGTAACCACTTCCAGCATGAGCATCAACCTTGTGATTACATCCGTTTTCTACAAGATAATTAGCAATTGTTTCTGCACGACCTTTTGCAAGAGCTTTTTCTTCTTCTGTCCAGTGGTCAGAACGGCTGTCCGGGTTTATGTAACCGTATACAGAAACTGTCATACCCGAAATTCTTTCATCGGTTTTGAGAACTTCAATCAGTGTATCCAGCGATTTTTTGTTCTGATCGCTTATTACAAGACCTGTTGAGTTTGCTTCAAAAGTCAAAGGTGGAATTGCAATTGTGTAAGTGTCGTCAGGATGGTGAATGAGAGCGGCATGTCCTGTTTTTGCAGCCCTTTCTGTAACTGCAATATCAAGTTCAAGTTCTGCTTCTTCTTCAACTTCTTCAAGTTTTCCGATTTTTTCTTCCAGCTCATTAAGTTTTCTTTCTACAGCTGCGAGGGATTCTTCTGAATCTACGGCATTAATTTCTTCAATCAGTTTTTCAACCTGTTTTTCGTAGCCTTTATATTTTTTTGCCAGCTTTTTAAGATTGTTCTCTTCGGCATCCTCAACAAGGCTTGCAAATGCAATTTTCAGATTTTCTGCCCTTTCACTTAAGCCGTTTTTCTTTTCAGTCAGTTCTGGAGTCATTTCAAAATGTTCTGGCCCCTGGGTTTCTGAAATTTCTGTAGCTTCAGGTGCTTGTGTTGTTTCTGTTGCATCTGTTGTCTCTGATTGTTCTGAGGTTTCAGAATCACTCAAAGGTTTATTTGATTCAACCGGCACGCTCCGGCCTTTATCAGCAAACTTATACAAAGCACCGAATCTGAAGCCAATGTAATGAACAGAAGAACCAGACTCAGGATTAAGAGTATATGTTGGTGTAAATTCAAACTCAAGGTTTCCGTTTATCAGTTCTGGATGAGAGAATCTTATGCCGGCTCCAGTCTGTAATACCTGATCCACATAAACACTGTTTACAAATTTTGAACCTTCACCACTGACTTTTGGAAGATTAACTACAAGACCATAGTCAATTTCTGGAACAATAGAGAACATATTTCCAGGAAGAGGAATTCTTGTATAAGCACCTGCCGTGTATCTCATGCTGAAAATGGAATCAATGTTTGTATTTTTCATGATTCCGCCGTCAAATGCCATTCTGAAGCTGGCACCAAAATTTTCCAGAAGCCCGTGAATTACAGGAATATTACCAACCTGAGGTAAAGGAATTCCAGCTTCAAAAGAAACCCCGCCTCCGATTGTAGAAGAAACAAATTCCCTTAAATCACCTGCGGCTGGCTCAAAATTAAAGAATGCCCCTGCCCTCATATCTTTTATTAAACCAAGATATTTTCCGTTGATTTCAGGTTCTGCAGTATTTGCATCCGGAGTTTCCTGTGCAAAAGTCAATCCAAGAGAAATTGAACATGTAAGAATCAATGCTAATATTTTTTTCATAATTGCCTCAAAATCTAGTAATTCATCTGTGCTTTCATTGAAGGATAGTTTGCTTTTTCTGTATTCCACTGATTTTCATAAGGAGTGAATTCAACAATGTATCCATAAACAGAACCATAATCTGCAGCGTAATCATTCCACTTACCAGAGCTAAGGAAGTGCATACACTGTTCAGATTTACCGCTACAAGAGTCGTTTGGTTCTCCACCGTCCCAGTTTGTGTATTCAGCCCAATAATTTGCACTATATTTTCCTCTACCAGAATACTGAATCTGTGCAGTTCCAGTAGTTAAGCTTGATTCACCTACATACACAATGGATGAAGCTGAAGAAGGAGCTGATTTAAGTTTCAACTGTTTTTTAACAGGATCATAAGATTCGACCTGTACAGATCCAAGTTTTTTCCAGCTTGAGTTGTAATAATTAACGGTTTTTCCTTCAAGACTTGAAACATCTTTCGTTGCATTTAAGTAATGATTTCCGTCTTTTGTAGAATAAGAACAGCTTGAATAAAATCCGCTCTTAACAGTTGTTCCTGATACAGTTGAAATAGTTCCATCTGTATATACAGTTCCTGCCTCAGGACCTGACTGCCACTTAAAAGGTGTATCAAGAGTTATAAAAGGTGTTGGAGCAACTTCTGCAGTATCAAAAACATCTCTTCCATCAAGACGGGCACCACCTGTCCAGCACTGGCCAAGGCTCATTCGTTTAAAGATGTAATTGTTTTCAACTTCTGACGTAATGTTAATAAGATATCCGGTCATTCCGTTGAATACCTGCTGTTTTGCCAGATTATAAGCATCATGCCATTTGATTGTTGCATTATTAGCAAGCTTAATACCAAGATAGAAGCTTCCGTCAAAATAGTTGAATTTTGTTGCACCATATTTATCCTGCATAGCTTTTATCTGCTCATAAGGAACAGCTTCAAGATTGAGAGTAATTTCAATTTCTTTATCAGCAGAATCCCTGATGAAGTAAATTGATTTTAAGAACTCTGTTGCTCTGGCAGGTGTAATCATATTTTCCTGAGAGAACATGTGAAGATATGTGTAATTTGTGTTTGTTTTAAGAGTTTCTGAATAAGATACAGGTCCTGTCTGTCCAAGATTCAAAGTTGAAAGCGGATCTCCATTTTCATTTTTCATTTGAGTCTGTTTAAGCTGGAACTTACCGTTTCTAACAGAAATTGAGAATACAGAACACTTTTCATTAATTAAAGCTGTATTTCCAAGCATGAATTCCATTGGAACTGTGTTAGTGTTGTCATTCCATACAAATACATCAAGGCCACCATCCTGCATTTCTTCTACAGAAGGCAAGTGGATTGGAGAAGGATCTTTAAGATAGATGATGATCTTATTAATTCCTTTCTCTGTAATATTTGAGAATCCAAGGCCAAGCTCTTTCTTTGTATCCTGCTTGATACATGTAAACTTTGGATTCTGAGCAAAGCCCGCATTCTGAATGTATGCAACCTTGTGAGTCTTTTCGTTTTTGTTGAACTCATGACGAGTTTCAAGAGTAATGTGATATTCTCCACTCATCTCACCTGTGATGTTTACCCATTCGTTTGTGAGAGATGGCAAATCAACACCAACATCTACGCCGTTACCGATTACAGTATTTTTACCGCTGATGTTTACAACAGAAGTATTCTGTGCATCCCAGCCAAGACCTGTAAGTGAAGCAAGCTTTCCTCCAAGAACTGTGTAAGTAAAGTTTGAAGCAGGCTTTGTTCCATCTGCATTTTCAGCCCTTAATTTATAACCTGTAAAATCTGTTGCTGATGGGTTATAAGAGCCGCTTACCTGATTATCATCTTCATCAACAATACCGTTACTATTGTAGTCAATGTAAATATTTGTTTCGCCTGTTCCGTTTGCTTCATCACTCCATTTGATAATAAGTGAATAACCGCAGGCAAATACGGAAGGTGCAACTTTAAAGTTTCCAGCAACTTCAGGATGTTCTTCAACCCACTCTTCTGGCTGAGAAACATTTACACCTTCTTTCCAGACAGGTGTAAGCGTAATATTACCAGTCGTACCTTTTGGAATATCAGCATATACTTTTTTAATATCATTTTTATCCTGCCAACCATCAAGCATTTTATTAGAATCAGCAAGATTATCTATGTCTGTATATTTAGGAAGTTCAGCACCTGTCAAAGCTGTGTATGATGCTGGAGCTGAATATCCACCTTTAAATTGAGACTGACCAAGTACATAACTGATTGTATAAGTAACAGGATCAACTCCGCTGACTGTAGTGCCTGGTTTTCTTCCATCAGAAGGAACTGGAATTGTCAAAGTGTTATCAGGAGAAACAGGAGGTACACCAGGGGCTGCAGGAGTAACAGATTCTCCACCAATTGTAACTCCACCTGCACCACCTTCAAAGCCTTTTTCATATCCAACATTTACCTTAAGATCGGCCCCGGCTGGAACAAGGAAATCATAATCTCCATCATCATTCTTTTCGTGCTTGCCTTCTGAATCTACTGGAACAGGAATTCCACCGCCTTCGACTGGTGTGTAATGGAGTCCTGCATCGCCTGGCAGTGTGACTGTAATAAAGTTGATTTCTTTCTGATTTGAATTGCCACCCACAACATAATCAAGACCTGTATCGATAGCAGAATCTGAATCTCCCTTATCACGCATAATAATGTCATATACGCCATCGGCAACAGAGCCTGTAAAAGTTCCTGTACCGTCGTCTGTGAGAACATACTCATTTCCGTCTTGATCTCTAAGAACGATTTCTTTTCCGGGGAAAGCTCCCGAATAACCGTCTTTCAATAATGGAAGGCTGATTGCATAAGTTCTGAGCTTTTCAATGTAGATTTTACTTTTAGCTACGGCACCGCCAGTAATTTCAATGGCTTCAAGTCTTGAGGAAATGACTTTTTCTGCCTTGTCAAAAATTCTGATGTAAGCAAACACATCCTTGCCGCTTGGAAGACCTTCATAATTCAGAACAATTCGTTTGAATCTGTTGTAGTCTGGAGAATTTTCAAATGATGTAAAGGTCTGGGCATGATTCTGTGTAGGTTCGAAAGGCTCTTCAAGAGTTGTAAGACAAGTTTCAACTTTTGCCACCAGAGAATCATCAGGGAAATCAACTGTAATTTCTGCAGAACCTGTAAGACCTGACTTTGGACGCATTACAAAGTTTACGTGCTTGTATCCTGTTGCAAGGTCAATAGAACCAGTAGTTCCTTCCATTACAGTTTTGCCGTTTGTGTCATAAGCCTTTAACTGGAAATAATATGTCTTTGGAGAAATTTCAGTTCCAGAATAAATTGCTTTATAATCAACTTTTTCACCGTTCAGTGGAGTGAATTGTCCAGCTTCAGTTTCTTTCGCCAAAAGGTCATAGCTGTAATCATTAAAATTGATGCTGGCAAAAGCTTTTCTTGCACCAGTAGCTTCTTCAGGAGTCATACAGTTGAAATATACTTTTACTTTTTCACCGGCTGCTGAAGTTCTTTTTTCTTCCTGAATGTCTCCAAAGTTACAGCCAGAAAAAACTGTCATAAGTCCAAAAAGACCGGCAATGTATTTTGCAATATTTTTCATAGTCATATCAGCGCCTCCTTTTATTCTACAGTTACAATTTCTGTTTTTGTGTAAACCTTACCGTCGTGAGTTGCCACAACTGTAATTTCATAATCTTTTTCGAGACATCCTGTAAGTTTAAGACCTTTACCATTATTTACAAATGTAACTTCAGGTGAGCCCGCTAAAACAGGAACGTCGTTTATACTCCATGCATAAGACCAGTCACCTGTAGCCAGTATGTTGCCAACAGCATTTGCTTCAATTATTGTTTTTGTGCTATCTAAAGACCATTGAAGTGAAATATCCGAAGTATCTGTCTCAAGTCCACCGCTGGCCTTTGAATACCAGACTGCATAGTAGTCTGTTGGTGATCCATCGATTTCAGGGTCAGTAAATGAAGGAACTACATCAACACGGTCGTCGAGAGTTCCAGGCGCATCTTTTGTCCAGCCACGGAAGATAAAGTGTTCGCGGACAGGATTTGCCGGTGGTGTAAAGTCTGTTCTGTATTTACCTGTTCTTGTTACAGTTTCAGAACTTCCCGCACCTGCATCAGGACTAACCCACTTCGCATTTGTGTCGCCACTTGCATTCAAGTGGAATCTGATTGTGTAATCTTTTCTAAGGTATGTAATAATTACTTCTGTTTTTGCATCGGCTGTAATTTGTTTAGCAGCAGCTGTAATATCTTCTGCAGCAACATTTCCAGTTGTTCCTAAAGAATTTCTGATTTCAACAGTTGGTGCTTTAAATCCTTTTACTGCATCATGGTAGTAAACCATTGCTTCACCAATCTTACCTTTCTTTGTTACAGAACCTTCCAGCATCTGACCACTGAATCCGTCAATTGCTTTTGGTGCAAGAAGCTTGTATTCACCGTTTTCGTATTTGTCCATACTTTCTGCCCAGTGAACAACTTTATAAATGCCGTTAATCTGATTCCATCGGGCAGCATAAATTGCGTTTTCTGCAGGGAATGTAGAAGGCAATGTAGCTTCAAGATCTGATTCTGTTCGGACATGCCATGCCTTGAATGTAAAGTCATTTGTCTCAGAAGTACCATCATCAATTGCGTGTTCATCAAGAACAGGTGGCTGAGGAATTTCTACTCTGAATCCTCTTGAATCAACAGAAGGCAAAGGTGCACCATATTTTCCTTCAAGAATGATTTCATCCGTAAAGTTTCCATTTCCGTCTGTGAATTTTCCACCGTTTGTTTTAAGAGTGAATTCAATAGTCTTTCTGTCAAAGTAAAGCCTAACAAGAGTGATTCCGTTTCCTTCTTCATCTACTTGAATTGCAGATGTTTCGTATTCTCCTGCTTTTATTTCACGCTTAGAAGCGTTATAAGTAAAGCCAGTCTGTGGAGTTGTGTTGAATGCAGGGAATGAACCAACGACACCCTTTACAGTATGAGTTGAAGTCTTTGTATACTTTGGATTTGCTGCTGTTGAATCAGCATCTTCATAATAGAATTCAACTGTGTAGTTAGCATGAGTCTGTTCCCACTTAGCAACATAGTCTTTAGATTCAGCAGGGAATCTGTGGTCGTCAACATGCTTGATTGGAGTCTGTGTTGTGTCTCCCTTAACATACCAGCCAAGGAATCTGAAATCTTCACGAACAGGGTCTGCAATGTGATCATGACTTTCGCCATATTTTCCATTAAGAGTTTTTGTTGATTCTCCCACAGCCCAGTTACCCTTATTTCCATCAAGAGTAATTGTTACAGTCTTACGCTTGTAGTGAATTTCTATTGTGTCGTCTCCTGTTCCAGGAACTGTAATTTTTGTAAAGCCTTCTGCAGGTGTTGATGTTACTCCAGTTGATTTAGTTTTAATTTCAGCAGAAGTAAATCCTATAACCTGTGGAATATTTACATCAGTTTCCACGCCGTTTTTAACTATAGCATTGTGGAATGGAACAACATTATTTTCATTTACAGCATCAACTACAGTTTCATCTTCAATATAATTAGCTGGATTTGAACCAAGCTCTTCAAACATATATTCAATTCTGTATTCAATATATTCAGAAGTAAGCCAGTAAACATTGAGGACGAGAGTATTGTTATTGTTCTCTGCACAGTGAATAAGTTTTTCTTTTACTGTTTTTTCTTTATTAATTTTCTTGATGAGGTTATCAAGATTATCATCTGCAGTTCCTTCTCCGAACCACCAGCCGGCAATTCTGTCAGACGGATGTTTGTCAGCTTCTGCAAAGTCATTTTCTTCTGGTAAAGTAATATCGTCACTTTCAATAGTGAAAGTTGAAACAGGAGTATAATCACTTCTCCAGTCAAGAACTTTATTTACATCGCTTGTATTTACACTCTTGTAAACAATGCTGTATTCAATTACGCTTACACCACTAAGTGTAATTTCGCCAGCCACATCATCAGCATTAAGAGTTACATTTTCACCGTCAGAAACTTCTTTTCCACCAATAGTAATTTTTCCGTCGTCGCCAGTCTTATAGCCAAGATCAAGTTCAACCTTAACAGTAAAGTCCTGACCTGCAGGAACAATAAGTCCGCCGTTACCAGAACCATCACCTACAGTTCCATTAGTACCAACAACTCCATCAACTGGAGTAAGAGTTACACCGTCTTCTGGCTGTGGAACTTTTACAGTTACAAGCTCAACTGAATCTGTACTGCCGTTGCCAGCAATTTTTCCAGTGTTGGCGTTATATTCTGCACCAGTTTTTACAAAGCCGTCGCTGCCAGAATCTTCGTTTCCTTCAAGTCCAACATAAATATCAAAAATACCATCTGTAGTTTCTGCTGTTCCATCACCAGAAGAAGCCCCTGGTAAAAGACCTTCAAACTTGCCAGTTGGATTTCCTTCCCCATCAAGAACAGGTTTAAGAATATATTCGTGCCCTTCTTTATCAACAAGCTTAACTTCAAGGTCTGAATTTCCTCCCCAAAGAGCCCCATCTATATTTACAGGAATAATTACAGGTCTTCTATAGTAATGATCTGGAGTAATATAAATTACAGTGCTGGAAGTTTTTCCTCCAATCATGTAAACGCTTTCTGAGCTTTCATAAACTAAGATTCCGTTGGCATCATAGAATTTGTAATCAAGCCAGCGGGAAACGCCAGTTTTTACATCATCATAAGTAACACCGATTCTTTTTACTGTGCTTCCATATACATCTTTGCGAGGATCATCTGCTGCAAAAGGATTATCAATGATAGAGAAAGAATATTCGTGGAATTTGAATTTTTCTACGAGATCAGAAAGTTCTTCTTCCGTTCTGTTTATATTTACCGCTTTATTTAAGATTTCACGTATTTCTTCATCGGTCTGGTTTTCTGCATGGCCTCTTTCTGGAGAAATACCTGCCTTCATTGTTGTAATTACGCCGTCATCAGGTACAATCCAGTCTACTCTAAGCTTCTGACCATATTCTTCACCTGCTGGCATAAGAACGATTGTTACTTTCTGTTCTGGTTTTTCGCTCAATGTTATGATTGACGAACCTTCCATTCTTGTAACGGCACCGTCTTTTGCTTTAAGAGTAAATTTATATTTTTTTCCTGTAGCAAGGCGGATATTAGATTCATTACAGAATTTTTCATAGCTGAAGTCGTTACAGATTATATTTTCTTCTCCAGCTTCTTCTTCTCCATTTTCATTAACATAAGTAAGAGTATAGTTATAGAGATAAAGATATTTCTTTATGTCATGATCATCAGAATTTGGAAGAACAGTTCTTGATTCTGCATCCGAAATTGAATCAGAAATTCCAAAACTTACAGTGGCAATTTTGACAGCCTTAACTTCTTCTTCTTTTTCAAAATTCAAATCAGAGCAGGAATTGAGAAAAAATCCACCAAGAACAAATGTTAAAAATAAAACTGCATTTCTAAAAAGTTTCTTTGTCATTTTCTGTTCCTCCCTTATTCTCCAATCCTGAATGTGATTTCTTTACTGAAAGGAACCTTAAGGCCTTCATATTCCGCCATTACATAAATGGTGTTCTTAAAGTAGTCAATTGTGAACTGTCTTGAAATAAAGTCAGCTTCAGTAGAAGTTACTTTTGTAAAGTCTGCTTCTCCGGCCTGCTTCCAGTAAATAGTCCACTTCTTGAGACCAGCTTCGTCTGTTTCAAATGGAAGCTCAACAGTTACAGTGTAAGTATTTGTCGAATCTTTAACAAATGTAAGTTCAATGTCATTTTCTGCACTGTCAATAATTCCGCTTCCACCACTGTTTGTAGCTTCACTGGAATCAATTTCTTCCCACTTTGCAAAATACTTCATATTTTCAGAAGGGAATGTTTTAAGGGTCTCAAGATCAAGTTCTACACCAGTTGTACCGTCACCCTTTGTTTCCCAGCCAGCAAATTTCTTAAGACTGTCTTTTGAAATCCACTTAACATCATTTAAATCTGCTGGAAGTGTAACTGGAGCACCAAATTTTCCTTTTACTTCTCTATCAAGCTTGTCGTCAAATTCATCACCAGTTGGCCATTCTGCATCTTCTGCGTTATCGCGGTTTGCAACAAATTCAAGTTCAATTTCTCTGCGGTCAAGTTTGATTTCTACAATATTCTTAGAAATGTCTGAATCAACAGTAATGTCATGTTCGCTGTTAACATTATTTAATCTGAAGCCTTCAAATCTTCTGCCCTTTTCAAACTCTTCTGCAGGAACTACTACCTGAGTCCTGAAGCCTGGAAGTTCGCGGCCAGTTGTATCATCAAAGGCTGGATTATGAACATAAACACGGTTGTCTCTAGGACATTCAATGGTTTCAAAAAGATAGTGAACTGTATACTGCACAGTCATTGATTTTTTAACAGCTGTATATTTCTGTACTGGTTCATCAGTTATAACGCCTGTAAAGACTGGTTCCCAATAATCAAATACTTCGCGGGCATCTTTAGAATGGAAATCTGTGCGAACTGCATTAATAGGAGTTCCGTATTTGAGATTTGTTAAAGTACGTTCATTTGGATCTTCGCCAAAGCCATTGTTCTGGCCATTCCAAGTACCGGCTGTATTCCAGATCAAGCCGTTTGGATCAAATGTTACGTCAAAGCGTTTTCTGTTAAGGTAAACTCTTACGATTGTAGAATCCTTTGTGATTCCATCAGCAATTCCACCGTCAATTGTAATGGAAGAATGATCGCCAGAAACTGTAAGGCCAGATGAAATTTCACCGACTTTGCCGATATAAGCACGATCGAATTCAAAGCCCTTATGATTTCTGATGTCAAATGTTACAGGAATTGGAGTTACTGCATTATAATCGCCAACTTTTGTATCTGAGTCGTCTCTGTGTATTGTGTAATTTGAATCTTCAATATTTTCAAGATAATACTCAACACCATAAATAGCACCAGTTCGGTCATAAACTGCTTCGTAACGAATGTTCTTTGCAGGGAATGTTGGATTTGCCGGCAAATCACCGTGAACAGACTGCCACTTAACAAAGTTATGATGCTCTTTAAATGGAGGTGCCGGCAGAACTGTAATCGGATCAAGATATTTTCCGCTTACTTTTACAATCTGGTCACCTCTGTTAAAGTTGCCGCCGTTTGCATTCATTGTCACAGTAACTGTAGCACGGTTGTATTTGATTTCAACAACTGTAGAACTGTCAATATTTACTTTCTGCTGATCAAAAGGCAATGCATAATATCCAGGAATGCCATCATAAGCTTTTGCCTTAGTGAGGATTTCTGAACCTGCAGAATACTTTTCATCAGGATATCTTGAATCTTCTATATAAGTTCCGTCTGTCTGTTCAAAAAGATGTTTGATTGTATATTCAGGCGGTCCCTTGTCCCAGATTGCAACATACTGTCTGTCCTGAGTAAACTTGATGTCGACTTTTCCGCCAACTTCATTCCAGCCTTCAAAGTTCCATATATCACCGTGAAGTTCTTCACCATTATTGTCGAGGCCAGTTCTTTCATCACGGAAACATTTAATGCAGTCATATTCTGTAAAGTCAGATTCATATTTACCATAAACATAGCGATCAGCATGGTCATCATTATGATCCTGACCGTCTTTATTCTTCCACTTTGCATAAGCCGCATCCAGATCAAATTTATATGTAAAGATGCGTCTGTTGTAGTAAACCTTAAGAACCTCAGATGGTTCGTCAAATTCACCTATGATTATCTGACCAAAAGGAACTGCTTCAAAACCATATCTTGAAATTGCCTTGTAATTTGATTTTTCTCCCGGAATACCGCTGGCTGCATTCATGGCAACAAGTGTATACTTCTGGTCTTCAGTTGCATCTTCAGCATAATCAAGATTTTCTTCATAAATCTTTACAATGTAGTTAGAATTAACAGCATCCCAGACAGCATGGTAAGTGTGGTCTTCTGCAGGATAGAATTCTGGAATTCGCACAGTTGTAACATTTTCTGCATCCTTATCTTCTGTCCAGCCCACAAATTTTTCATCAATCTTCTCAATCTCAGTAATATCAATCAAAGGAAGACGTTCACCATACTTTCCTTTAAGCTGGTGAACATTTTCTGTCAGATCCCACTCACCGCCATTCGGATCAAAGGTAAGAGTTACGCGTTTACGGGTGTATTTTATAGTAAGAACATTATTCTTAAATGTTTTATTTTCCGGTAAAAGTTCAAAGCCCTCCGGCGGTTCTGGAGAATAATCCAAAGGCTTAAAAGATACTGATGTGATTTGTGTTAGGGAAGAATCCGCCTCATCATTATCAATAGATTCAAACTCCTCAATAATTGAATAGAGAACTTCTGAATTCTTTCCGGCAGAATCAGCTTTTTTAAAATCCTCTATCATGTGGGAACATCCTGCAAAAAGCAGTACTGACACTATATATATATATAGTGAAACATTGAAGTTTTTGTTCATTTTAGTCAGCTCCAATAAAAAGTCAGGAACAAATCTTCGGATTCGAAAGTGGCTTTTTTATGTGCATCTGCAGCAACGTAAAGATACACTTTTGACAGTTGTATGGGAAAGTTTGCAACACAAACTTTGCAAAGATAAAAATGATGCACTTAATTCCGTGCAGATTTTATTTTGCTGTAACTTTTTTACTTAATATCGCACTTTATAGGATACTCCATAGTTTTTGATTTACAAGATTGATAACAGCAATTTAAATTTATGGATGATAACGCGTCAGGAACATGGAGCCCTTTAGTCCACCGCAGGGAGCAAAGCGAACGAGGAGGATGAGCGTCAGCGAAGGCGGAATACTCCGACGGCAGACTGACGATAGCAGGCTGCCGGGACGCCCGTATCTAACAGTTTCTTAA
>JAZQNJ010000108.1:0-16814 GCA_045627285.1 Treponema sp.
ATGGGAATTGAAACAAAGCTCGCTTACTTTGACCTTCTTGTAAAAATCGGTTTTAAAGAAATTGAAATCTGTTTTCCTTCGGCTTCGGACACAGAATTTGACTTCTGCCGCCGCCTGATTGAAGAAAATCATATTCCTGAAGATGTAACTATTCAGGTTTTGTGCCAGGCCCGCGAACACTTAATCCGCCGCACAATGGAAGCAATTAAGGGCGCTCCACACGCAATTTTCCATATTTACAATTCAACTTCTCCTGCTCAGCGAAAATATACTTTCAACAAATCTAAGGAAGAAATCATTAAGATTGCCGTTGAAGGCGTAAAGTGTATAAAAGAATGCATGAAGGATTTAAGCGAAGAAGAACGCAAAAGAATCCGCCTTGAATACTCGCCTGAAAGCTTTTCTATGACTGAGCTGGACTATGCAATCGAGATTTGTGAAGCTGTTAAGGCTGAATGGGGAACAAGTGCAGAAAACAAAATTATTTTTAACCTTCCTACAACTGTTGAATGCTACACTCCAAACGTTTATGCAGATTCAATTGAATATTTTGCAGAACACATTTCTGACCGCCAGAACGTTGTAATTTCTACACACTGCCACAATGACCGTGGAACTGGTGTTGGTGAATGTGAACTTGCTCTTCTTGCCGGTGCTGACCGCGTTGAAGGCTGTCTTTTTGGAAACGGTGAACGCACAGGTAATCTGGACATTGTAACTGTTGCATTAAACATGTTCTCTGAAGGCGTTGACCCTGAACTGGACTTTACAAATCTTCCTGACATTGCCGACAGCTACCAGGAATACACAAAAATGGATATTCCTCCACGCACTCCTTATGCCGGCGGTCTTGCATATACAGCTCTTTCCGGCGGACATCAGGATGCCATTGCAAAAGGTCTTGCAGCCCGTGCAAAAATGGACGAAAACGCTGTGTGGGATGTTCCATATCTTCTTATTGATCCGAAAGACATTGGCCGTAAATACGAAGGAATCATCCGCATTAACTCACAGTCTGGAAAGGGTGGTTCTTCATTTATTCTGGAACACAATTATGGCTACCAGATTCCAAAGGCAATGCAGCCTGCAATCGGCGATCTGATCAAGGCAGAAAGCGACAAGGCTCAGCGTGAGCTCCAGCCGGAAGAAATTTTAAGTTTCTTTGAAAAGCAGTTTATTGAAAACCGCAGTGTTCTTGAAATTACTGACCTTTCAACAACAATGGTTGGAGACAACGGTAAGGAAGAAACTGTAAACGTAATCGGTGCAATCAAATACAACGGAACAGAAACTGTTATCCGCGGTACTGGAAACGGTCCTCTGGACGGCTTTGTTACTGCCCTTAAAAATACAAGCGTTCCAAAGTTCAACATTACAGCTTTCCATGAACACTCAGTTGGTGAAGGAAGTGACACTCACGCCGTAGCTTATGTTCAGATTACAAAAGAAGACGGCTCAGTTAAGTGGGGTGTTGGTACATCAAGTAACGTAGGTCGTGCAGGTATTGCAGCTGTTGTTTCTGCGTTGAATCAATAACAGGTAATAGGTAATAGGTAATAGGTAATAGGGGGTTGCCGCTTTGCGGCCGGGCTCTTGCTCGCGGGAGCTCGCAACGATCCCTAACCCGACGGCACGGCACATCGCTTCACTGCGTTTCGCCCGTGCCTTTTTTTTGCGTTTAATTATTCCCCCATTTTGTATATAATATCTTCATGAAAAAATGCTTTTTACGGTTTGCAGGGGTTGTTTTGCTTTTCCTGGCAGGGCTTTCATTTTGTAGTGCACAGTCAACTTCAATTCCCGGGCTTTACCGCTACCGTCTTGATAACGGACTTGAACTTTTTGTAATGGAAAATGATGCAGCTCCTCTTGCTTACATTGAAATTGCAGTGCGGGCAGGAGCTGTTACCCAGACTGCGGAAAATGCAGGACTTTTTCACCTTTATGAACACATGATGTTTAAGGGAAACGAAAAGTACGAAAATCAGGCTGCCGTTACTGCTGCCATGAATCGGCTTGGAGTTTCAAACTGGAACGGAACTACTGCAATAGACCGGGTTAATTATTACTTTACTGTTCCGGCGGCTCTGGCGGAAGATGGTCTTGAGTTCTGGTCTTATGCAATCAGGACTCCCCTTATTGAACTTAACGAGCTGGAAAACGAAAAATCAGTTGTACTTTCAGAAATTGAAGGGGGCTTAAGCGAACCTGGCCGCATTTTTGGTGCAGGAGCTTTTAAGGAATTGTTCAACGCTTCTCCATGGCGAATGGACACCTCTGGTGATCCTCAGATAATCAAAAATGCTACGGCAGAACAATTGCGTCAAATCCAGAAAGAATATTATGTTCCCGGAAATACTGGACTCTTTGTTGGCGGTGCAGTTAATCATGAGCAGATTTATGAAATGGTCAAAAGAATTTACGGCGACTGGAAAAACGGGAAAGAGGCAAAACTTTCTAAGGTTGAAGTTCCCTCAAAATCGCCTTTTGGACTTTGTAAAAAGATTGTGTTTCCAGATCCACGGAATTCCAGCGGTATAAGTCAGCTTGTTTATTATCTGAGGGGACCGGATGCAGAAACAGATAAAAAAGACACCTGGGCAGCAGATGTGTGGAATTATTGTCTTTCAAATCCATCAGGGGCGTTTATTTCAAAAGCTGTGGCAAATGAAGATTTTAACATTCCTGATGCGGATTATACTGGCGGCGGTTACACTACAATGCGTGCCAGCGGTTTAATAAGTTTTTCTGCAGCATTCTTAAATGATGAAAAGCTTACTCCAGTTCAAAGGGCAGAAAAAATTCTTGATTACTGGAAATGGGAAGCCGTTGAAGATTTCTTAAAAAGCGGCACAGGTTATGATGAAGCTGATATAAAAAAAGTAGGTAAGAGGCTTGAAGATTCAAGAACTTATTCAATGGAAACAGCCCAGATGTTTTTGAAAGGATTTTCGTCAGTGTGGGCTTCAAGCGGTGCAGATTATTATCTTGATTATGACAAAAACATTTCAAAGGTTACAGTTCAGGACATTCAACAGTTTGTTCATAAATATATAGAAAATAAAAACGGGCTTGCAGTAATTTTTGTAAGTCCGGATTACTACAAGGAGCACAAGGCAGATTTTGTTAAGCGAGGCTGGAAGGAGCTGAATGCAGAAAATGCCAGATGGTGGAAAAATAAATAAAGGAAAAGTCTGATTCTATGAAAATTAATTCAGTTAAAAATAAATTAATTACTTTAACAGCAGGTGTTCTTGCAGTTTTATTAATAAGCTGTGCATCTTCCAAAGCAGTAGAAAAAAATGATGCTTATTATATGGAAAATAAAAAGACATTTTCGTATAAGCAGCTTTCAAACGGAATTCCTGTAATATTTAAAAAGACTGCTGGCGGTGAAATATTTGTTCTTCGCATGGTGTTTGATGGTGGAACTCCACTGATTCCCGCTCAAAAAGCAGGACTGGAAGAACTTACAATGGACCTGATGTTCCACGGCAGCCGCAACTTTCCTTACGAAGATATCCAGAACATGCAGTTTAACAAGTCATTTTCCATGAACAATTCCTCGGGCCGGGATTACTCTGTGGCAGGAATTAAATGCCTTAAAAAAGATCTGGACAGTGTACTTTCAGTTTTTGCCGATGCAATCATTAATCCTGCTTTGAGCCAGAAAGATTTTGATCAGTTTATGATAAACAGTCGGGAATCTCTTGCTTCTTCCTTAAGCAAACCCGATTCTCAGCTTAGCATAGAACTGGAAAAAGCAGCCTTTACTGGAACAGCTTACGAAAGTTCAACAGATATAACGGAAGAATCCATCAATTCAATTACACTTGAAGATGTAAAAACACACTGGAAAAAGCTTCTTGACGCAAAAAGAATTAAGTTCGTTGTGGTTGCAGACTTAAATGAAGATGAACAGAAAGTATTTGTAAGTAAGCTGGATTCATATTTTGGAAGCCTTAAAAAAGGTGACTGGAAAAAGCCGTCAGTGGCAAAAATTACAGTAAAAGGCGAAGATGTTTATGTGGCAAATCCTCAGGCGGGAACAGCCGGCTATTCAATCGGTTTTTTTGATTGTCCTGAGAGATACGACACAGATTATATTCCATTTGCAATGTGCCTGTTGTATCTTGATGACATTTTCTTTAAGGAAGTGCGGGAAAAAGCAGGTGCTGTTTATTCAATTAATACAGGAGTTCTTGGGGGAAGGGACATGCTGGGGGCAATCAGCTGCTTCAAAATCAGTGACGTAAAAAACATAAGGATGCATGTGGAAAGGGCTATAGATTTATTTCCAGACACACAGGAGATAGAAGCAAAGCTTGACCAGTACAAAAATAAATACATTACTACCTTGTTTGGTTCAGCCCAGAGTGGAACGGGCGTTGCGGCAAATATAATTAATTCCCTTGAATATTCAGAAGATGCAGAAACATATTTAAAGCGTTCTCAACAGGTACAGCAGGTGCAGGCAAAAGAAATTACAGAAGCCTATAAAAAGTATCTGGCTCAAAATCCGAAAAAAGCCGGAAAGCCGGTAAACAAAATCCGCTGGGTTACAGTAAGTGCTGAAAATCCCCAGAATCAGTAATAGCTGAATATACATATATTTTTTTAAGGGGGTTGCCGGCAAAGCCGGCCGGACTCTTACTGCAACTCCTCGCTGACGCTGTGGTGTTTCCGTGGCGATTCCTAACCCGGTGCCATGGCACAGGGCACATTTCGGGAAAATCTTTAGAGACATGTGCGGTTAAGAATCTTTTTTGATTTTACGCTCGTGAACAGTATAGTCTTCGTGATCTGTATTCATACCGAAGATCTGGTCTTCGATTTTACGCTGTAATGTTTCTGCTACATAGGTTCTGATTGTTATAAGAGCATTTTTGTCAGTGTCTTTTTCTATCATAAAAATTGCTGTGTTGAAAATCGGACCTGGCTTAATGACATACACCGAAGCATTGATTGGCATGGGCCGGGATTTAAGCATCAGGTTGATGTCCTTAAGAACTTGTCCCGGCCTTAAGGCACCGGCCTGTTTTACTGGAATTCGAACAGCGATTCCAACAGCACTGATATCGATAATCTTCAGCTTGTACATGATGTTATTTGTAATCCAGAAAACTTCTGCTGTTGGATCATCAAGACAGTTTGCACGGACATACTGGCGGCGGCCCTTTGCATTGTTTGAATCAAGCTGCTTTACAATCATGCGGAAGTTTTCTTCAGAATCTTTTGTTAAACTTATGATTCCAGCATCATGCAATGTTTCTTCTTCGAATTTTTTTAGAGTCTCTTTGTCATTTTTGTCAGTAATAATTCCCATCTTGCAGGTAGAGTAATTTTCGTCTGCTTCAAGTGTTGTCAGGAATTTTACCCAGGATGCTGCATTAAAAAAATTATCGATATTTACATAAAGTAGAGAATCTGGATTTTTGCGGAGAATGTTTTTAACATTTCTGTAGTCATTTACAATGTATACTTCGTATTCCAATGTCCTGAGTCGTTCAACAATATCGCTCTGGAAAGAATAGTTTGGATAGAGGAAGAATACTTTTTTGCCGTAAACTGACTTATCCACGTTGTCTGCCATTAGAAATCCCCTTAATGGTAGTTTTAAGCTCTGCTAAACAAATTATAGCATGGAACATCGTAATATACTAATAATATCTGATTATTGAATAAGGATATGCAAATCAATAAAATATAAAGACTTCCGCGCTCAAACGGATGATTTATCTCACTATTATCGAGAAAAGAGGAAAAACAAATGGAAAATATCAAAGAAGTACGCGTTCGTTATGCTCCTTCTCCAACAGGTATGCAGCACATTGGTGGTGTTCGTACCGCACTTTTTAACTATCTTTATGCAAAATCACAGGGCGGTAAATTCATTCTTCGTCTTGAAGATACAGACCGCACACGCTTTGACGAAAAATATGTACAGAACCTTTACGATACAATGGAATGGCTTGGAATTGACTGGGACGAAGGCGGTTCTAAGGGCGGCGTATTTGGTCCTTATGTTCAGTCTGAACGCTTTGAACTTTACAAGGAATATGCACAGAAGCTTCTTGAGAACGGTGAAGCTTACTACTGTTTCTGTGATGCAGAACGTCTTGAACGCATCCGCAAAATCCAGACAGAAAACAAAATGGCTCCAGGATACGACCGTAACTGCCGCCACCTTACTCCAGAAGAAGTAAAGGCAAACCTTGATGCAGGTAAGCCATACGTAATCCGTCTTAAGGTTCCAATGGAAGGAAAAACTCTCTTCCATGACCACATCTTAGGCGACATTGAATGGGAAAACAAGGACATTTCTCCGGACCCAGTTCTCTTAAAGTCAGACGGATTCCCTACATATCACCTGGCAAACATCGTAGACGACCACATGATGCACATCAGCCATGTAATGCGTGCTCAGGAATGGATTCCTTCAACTCCACTCCACGTACAGATGTACCGTTCCTTTGGCTGGGAACATCCTGAATTCTGCCATCTTCCAATGGTAAACGGTTCAGACGGTAAAAAGCTTTCAAAACGTCACGGTTCAACTTCACTTAACGAATTCCGTGCCCGCGGTTACCTTCCACAGGCAATCGTAAACTATGTAGCTCTTCTTGGCTGTTCATACGAAGAAGGAAAAGAATTCTATACACTGGAAGAACTTGGAAAACTCTTTAAGCTTGAACACCTTAACAAGGCTCCTGCTGTATTTGACTACAAAAAGCTTGAATTCTACAACGGAAACTATATTCGCCAGATGAGTGCAGAAGAACTTTACAAATGGACTCTTCCATTCATTACAGGAACAGGAGACGCAACTCTTGAAATTAACCCTGAAAATCCACAGCCAAAACCAAATGTTGGTCCACAGTTCTCAGGTGTTGCTCTTGGTGAAGACGGTGAACCATACTGCGTAGACCAGTCAATGAACATGTCAAAAGAAGACGTTAAAAAGACACTGCTTGGCCTTATGCCTCTCATTCAGGAACGCCTTAAGTTCCTTACAGAAGCAGCTGAAATGGTACACTTCATGTTCACAGAACCAGCAGTTCCACCAGCAGATCAGATCATTCCAAAAAAGATTGATCTTGCAAAAACAAAGGAAGTTCTGGAAGAAGCAAAAGACTTTGTTGCACAGTGCTTTAACCTTGATCACGAAGGAGCAGAAAACCTGGCAAAAGCAAAGGCAGAAGCTCTTGGAATCAAGCTCGGTGACTTTATGATGCCAGTGCGCATGGCCGTAACAGGAAGCCGCGTTTCTCCACCACTTATCGGATCAATCCTGGTACTTGGAAAAGAAAGAGCCCTTGCAAGAATCGAAAGAACACTTGCTGCTTTGTAGTTAAGAATTAAGAATTGGCACGGACTGTTGCTATGTTGCGGCGGGTCGTGCCTTTTTTTTAAAGTCAGTCTTCGTACAGTTTTAATTCCGGGTAAATGGCCTGTATGTATCTGAAGTGATGGTCTTTAGTCCATACTGAAATGTCATATTTAATGCCAAGATATGCAATTAAGGCATCGGTTACAGGAACACTAAGTCCCTGGGAACGAAGTGTCTGCAGCATAAGACCAGAAAATTCCCAGTCATATTCATCAATGGTAATTAATTCAAAGGATGAAAAAGCTTTTATCATGTTATCAGCTTCATCATCGCTTCTTGTTCCGTGTAAAAGTTCAGATTTTACAATTCCGCAAATGCCAATTTTCAGGGAATTAAATTTATTAACAAACTCAGCATTCTGATTACGAAAATAATCTATAAAAATATTTGTATCTGCCAGAATCATAAAGTGCTGATTCTCCTTAATTCGTTCACAGCATCTTCATCAACATCAATTGGGCCGCAGTTTTTAAGAAATTCAATGCGCTCTTCCGTACTCATTTGCGGTGGCAGTGGAGGCAGAACATTTGCACGAATTTTCTGAATCCAGGCTTTCCGCTTTTCTTCCGCGTCTTTTGAAATATTTAAAGTTAAAGTGCGGTTTGCAGCCTCTGTAAGGGAATTATAATCTTCAAGAGAAATCATAACGCACTCAGGAACATTGTTTTTTACGATAATTCGAGGCCCGTTCTGCTGTACTTCATCAATAATTTTTCCAGCTTCACCTTTGTTAAACCGTGTTATGGGAATAATTGCATTCAAAAGCCGTAAAGTGTTAATTGCGTTAAATTGTGCAGTCAGCATAGTGCTCTCCTTGATAACAAAAAAATGTATCTGTAAATAAATATAATATACATCAGTTAATTTGTCGATATTTTTAATGATAAAAAGGGGGTTGCCGGCAAGCCGGCCGGGCTCTTGCTGCAACTCCTCGCTGCGCTGTGGTGTTTCCGCAACGATCCCTAACCTGTCAAGGCGCGCTTCGCTTAAAGCCTTGACAGGCGGGGTGCCACTTTCGTGGCGATCCCTAACCCGTCAGGTGTGCTGTTGTGGGATATAAAAAAGCATGTTAAAATTATAGGGATATGTTGACAAAACTTGTGACAAAAAATATCCTCGATTGCTCGATTGCTCGATTGCTCGATTGCTCGATTGCTCGATTGCTATAGGGAAAATAGTCTTTCGTCAGCAAAATTAAATTACGGAAATAAAAAGGCAATTTGCCGTGCATTTTAAAATGTGCGGCAAATTGCCTTTTTTGTTTTTAAATTATTGTGCCGGTTTCGGTTGTGGTTCCTGAGCCTGTCGAAGGACCAGAACCAGCACAAAAAAAAGGAGAAGTATAAAAATGAAAAAATCATTTTTAAAACTTGCAGGACTTGTACTTGCTGCAGCTCTTGTATTGGGGATGTCAGGCTGTTCAAGTGACAGTCACGAACACACATTTGCAGCAGAATGGACAACAAGTGAAACACATCACTGGCACGCTGCAACCTGTGAGCACACAGCAGAAGTAAAGGACAAGGCAGAACATACTTTTGGTGAATGGACAGTAAATAACAATGCAACATGGAAAGATGTCACAAAAAAAAGAAAATGTAATATTTGTGGGTATGAAGATACTGTAACTGATGTTGGAAGTAGAACGGATATGTTCTGTGAAAATCCTTATGATGCCGAAACAAACGAAATAGCTACATCAAGTTCTAAATACATTTACTTTGGTGTATTCCCAAAAACAGTACTTCCACAAGGCTGTACAGTAACAGTAGATAAAACAGACAGCGTTACAATGGGAGCAAACACTTATTACAAGGGAAGTGACGGAAACTACTACGCAAAAGTTGAAGAAAACTGTTGTGATTCAAGTGGTTATACTTACACTGATACAACAACTGTAAAACAGAGCAGAGCATTCAGTTACCGTTACTTCAAAGTCGAACCAATTAAGTGGAAGGTTTTGACAACAAATTACAATAATACAGGCAAAGCACTTTTACTTGCAGAAGATATGCTTACAGCAAATGTGCCGTATTATGTATCATTGTCAAGTAGAATAATTGATAGTAAAACAGTTTATGCAAATAACTATAAATACAGCACAATCAGAGCATACCTTAACGGAAAATACGAAAGTGATGATACACAGGATAAAATAGTATGTAATGGAAAAGGCTTCCTGCAGACAGCATTTACCGCAACCGCACAGTCAAAGATTGCAGAAACAGAAGTTGATAACAGAAAAGAAACAACAGGATATTCAGAAAGCACTTATACAGCAACTTACGCCTGTGAAAACACAACAGATAAGATTTTCCTGCTTAGTGAAAACGAAGTAGTGAACAGTGATTATGGCTTTGCCGCATACAACAGTGTTGATTCAATTTTTTATGGACAAACAAACGCAGGAATCCGTGTAACAACAGATTATGCAAAAGCAAATTACGCTTACCAGAGTACATACGACGGCTGCGGCGGTTTGTGGTGGCTTCGATCGCCTCACTATAGTATCGATTGCTACGCGCGCTACGTCGGCATCGTTGGCATTGCTAACAGCGGCAACAGAGTAGACTACGGTGGGAGTGGTGTTGTTCCCGCTTTGTGCATATCACTTCAGTGATATACTTTCACTTTATTGAAATTGACTGTAATACGCCGCTTCGCGTCGTTTGCATGAGAGGAAATTATTGACGTTTGCGCCTTCGGCGCAGGCGCATCCTTGCGTCTGCCGCAGGCAGATGCAGATAATCCAGTTGTAAAAGCAGAAAGGGGATGTCTAAAAAGTATGGATTGCGGTGGTTGAGGCTCTCGAAACCACCATTTTTAATGGAGTGCTTCTGCGCGGAACCCAAACGAGCACGATAACGAAGGTGCTCGCGTAAAGCGGGAACCTGCCGTTCAGGCAGGTAAGTCCTTATGAAGAACTATTTTTGTGCCTGCCGTGACCAAATTTCAGGACAATTATTGTGTTTAATAGTTTTAATAAAATGTTGTTACTATAAGTAGCCATTGATTTAAGATGGATTTATACTTATTGAAAGAGGTTTTAAGAAAACTATGAAAAATGATGCTTCGGACAGAATAATCTCGATAAAATGGAAAATATTCGGCTGGATGACGAGCTGTGTTATTTTTATGCTCATGCTTGTAAGTATTATTGTATATAAAAAGATTACAAAACTGAATGAAGAAAACTACGATGATAAAATCGAAAATGTTCTCGCCACTTACGACGCTTCTATTGATAACTTTTACAGCAATATTGAAACTTTAACAAAAATTTTTGCTTCTAACTCTTTAATAAGGGAAGCAAATAATAATATTACTTCTTATGTTAACAAATCGGCTCCAGGTGGCAAGGTGCCTATGGAGGTTGATCAGTTCTCGGATTATGAAAGAAAGGTTTACGAACTTGCAAAATCCTTTGTTGATCAGTCTGAGGCTATCATGGGTATTTCGGTTGCACTGGAATCCAACGGTGGTTTTGTCCGTTATCCTGAGGAACCTCGCTCTAATAATTACGACAGCCGTCAGCGTTCCTGGTATAAAAATGCTAAAGCTAAAAACGGTATGGTAAACATTTCTGATGCTTACGTTGCTTCTGCCGGTTACAAAACTATTGTTTATTCTGTTTATTTTAATGATGAATATGGAAATCCTCGTGGTGTAGTCAGTGTCGATGCCAATATTGATTATTTGAACAATCTGCTCTCTGTTACACAAAAAAATGATGGAAAAGATGAATATTATATTCTTCTTGCAAAAGATGGAACAATTATCATAAATCAGGTGGACGAATCTACAGAGTTTAAGAAGATTCAGGAGATTGGTATTTCTGATTTTGAAAATTATCAACATGGTGATGATGTGTGGTTTGAAGACCAGGTTAACGGCGAAAGATATGAGTTCTGGTGCTGGCCTACAAACAGCAAATATTTAGAAGGTGATTATATTGCAGTTATTCCTATAAAACAGGTTTATGCTGCTGACCATGCAATTCTTTTTACAGTAACCTGGGTTACTTTATTTGCGATTATTGTATCGACTACTATTGCACTTATTCTTGGTTATAATATTGTTACACCATTAAAGCAGACAGCTGACCTTCTTAAAAATATTTCTGAAGGTGAAGGAGATCTTACTCAGCGGCTTCCAGTAAAACGCAGAAACGAAATTACGCTTGTGGCTAAGTATTTTAATGCCACCATGGAAAAGATGCAGGGAACAGTAAAAACTGTAATTAACGAAACTGCTTCTATGGAATCTGGGGCTGTAGAGCTGGGAAATAATATGGCTGAAACAGCCAGTGCACTGAATCAGATTACAAGTAATATAGCCAGTATTAAGACTGAAATTATTAATCAGTCTGCAGGTGTTGAAGAAACAAGTGCTACAATCAATCAGATTTCGGACAATATTACAAAGCTGACTAATAATATTGAAGTACAGGCCGCCAGTGTGGCACAGTCTTCTTCTGCTGTAGAAGAAATGGTTGCAAATATCCGTTCTGTTTCGGATATTCTTGATAAAAACCAGGCAGCTGTAGAAGAATTAACAAATTCTGCAGAAAAGGGAAAAACTGTCGTTTCCAAAACTGTAGAACTTACTGAAAAAATCGAAAATGATTCTGAAGGTTTGCTGGAAGCCAGTGCTGTAATTCAGAATATTGCAAGCCAGACAAATCTTCTTGCCATGAATGCTGCAATAGAAGCTGCACATGCAGGCGAAGTTGGTAAAGGATTCTCTGTTGTTGCTGATGAAATCCGAAAGCTTGCCGAGGATTCAAGCATTCAGGGTAAGCGTATTACTGAGGCTCTTAAAGAGTTAAAAGATACAATCAATAATGTAACAGGTGCCTCTCATGAGATTAAGGATCAGTTTAATGTAATTTTTGAAAACACTCAGCGTGTTAGCCAGCAGGAAGCCGTAATAAAATCTGCCATGGATGAACAGACTGCTGGTAGTCAGCAGATTCTTACAGCAATGCAGGATATTAATGACATTACAGGTCAGGTAAAAGCTGGTGCTGCCCTTATGGAGCAGGGTGGAAAAGAAATAGCTGTTGAGATGGATAAGCTTTCTCAGGTAACTCTGGAAATTTCAGGCAGCATGAATGAAATGAATACTGGAGTTACTGAAATCAATAATGCAATGCAGCTTGCCAACAACATGACTATAAAAAACAATGATTCAATAAAAGCAGTTGCTGCTGAAATCGGAAAGTTTAAGGTTGAATAAAAGCTAAAAACCTATAACTGGTTATGCCTTGTTGAGAGCACTCAAAGGACGGTTACATAAAATGAACAGGTCTTTTGAGTGCTTTTAATATTTGTAGCATCCTTATGTAATTGAAAGCACTATTATAAGTTATAATTCCCACCATTGAGAGGCAGTCTGGTCTGCCAGCTGCAATAAAAGCACGAGGGGGTTCTGTAAAAAATTAGAGTAGTTGTAACTTTCGTTTTCTGACAGATCTGAAAATCCCATGTGCCGGCTTATAGCTTCGAGAACAGGTCTGTTTTTTATGTATTCAGGGAAGATTTCAAGCAAATTGAGTACACTTTCGTTTCCGTGTCCCAGATTACGGCTTTCCGGTTTTACTTTGTAAAACGGTTCGTAAACCCAGTTCCCTTCATAGTTTTTAGTTTTACGCATTTCTGTGCCATAAAAGCCTGCTTTGCAAAAGTCGTGGGCAATAGAGGCAATTAAAATATCTGAAGCGGTAAAATTGTAGAGTCCGGCACGCTTTGTTTCTGTAAAATTTTCGAATAGAGGCAGGGCAAATGTAAGGGCCTGATAAGTAACCATAAGGCTATGGGCCGAAAGGCCGCCTTTTACATTGCAGTGATATCTTGCACTGGCTGGACTTGTCCAGAATTCGTGTACTTCCATCCAGTTTTTGAGGGCAAGGGCTTTTTCTGGAACGAAGCACATATCTATGAGCTGACAGGTAGTGTTTTTTACACCATCAGGATTAAAAGAACCGTCGTTTCCAAGAGGCTGATTCTGTTCAATTACATTTATTAGGGCATCAATCTGGGCCCCAAGCAAAGGAAGATCTTCTGTTTTCATATTTTATATTATAGGAAGAAAAGCATTCTTTGTCAGTCAATTGTCGTAGATTGAGAGTTCTAAAACCGTTAGCGATGTGAAGGGCGGCGAAGCCGTTGCCGGAACGTAGTGGAGGCAATGCAGCGAAAGCGGAACCCGGAACTCCGCGACCCGAAGGGGAACGGCCAGCGAATATTGTAAAATAAAATTGAATGTTTTATATTTAATAAATCTTGTAATAAAAAAATTGGGGTATTTATGAAAAAAGGAGTTCTTACTTGCATTATTGCAGCCTTAGCTTTTAGTCTGTTGCTGGTATCATGTGCTTCTACACCAAAAGAAAGACGTGCTTTAAAATGGGATGCAGAAAAAATCTATGATGTAAAAAAAGCCAGAACTTTTGCTGAAAACTATGATATGGATGTTATTGAAGATATTGTAACTGTAAATGACGAAAGAGCATATTATGCTGCAAAAAATGTTGCTGGAGAGGCTGTTGTTTTTTATACCTTGAAGCAGAAGAATATGGAACATATTTACGTTTATGTGAATGCAAATGGAAACAAGACTTCAATTTATAAACAAGTGCGCCCGGAAATTACTTTTTACATGAGGAATACTGACAAAGAAATGAAATATGACGGTGCTGGTTATTATGTTAAGTCTTCTGATGTTGAATGGATTACAAAAATGTGCTGTGAGCATAGAGAATCTATTCGAAATGTTATTAATGGAAGGTACAAGAATAAAATTAAACTTAAAGAAGATTTTGCCGTACAGGTAAGTGATTTTAAATAATCAATTTTCTGAATAAACTAAAACAATTAAATCCGGTTTTTCACCTGTTTAAGGTTTGTAAAACCGGATTTTTTTTTGATATGAGAACGAATTAAAAATATTACTTGCATAAATATGCAATAAAACTTTATAATAATAGATATTTATACAGAAAAAGGTGGTTTTTATGCAGAATTCTTTTACTTTTGTTGAAGGCGGTGTAGCTGCTGCAGAAGGTTTTACTGCCAGTGGTGTTTTGAACAAGATTAAAGCAAACCGCACAACTTACGACACAGCCCTTATTTTCAGCGATACAATCTGTAACGCAGCTGGTGTGTTCACTCAGAACCGTGTAAAAGCAGAATGCGTAAAATTTACTAAAAAGCAGATTGAAAACGGCAAGGCTCAGGCTGTAATCATGAACTCCGGAAACGCTAATGCCTGCACTGGAGCCGAAGGTTATGCAAATGAAGAAAAAGAAGCAGCTGCAGTTTCTGAAAAGCTCAGCATTTCAAAGGACGACGTTCTTGTGTGCTCAACTGGTGTAATCGGCCAGCAGCTTCCTGTTCAGAAAATTCTCGATGGTCTTGATAATTCGGTTAAGGCATTGAGCAAAACTGGTAACGTTGAAGCACGCCAGGCAATCATGACAACTGATACAAAATATAAGGAAGTTGCCCTCAAAGCCCAGATCGGCGGAAAAACAGTAACAATGGGAACAATGGCAAAGGGCTCGGGAATGATTCACATTAACCTGGGAACAATGCTCAGTGTTGTAACTACAGACTGTGCAATCAGCGCTCCAATGCTGGAAAAGGCACTGCGTCTCTCAGTTGCAGGAACTTACAATTGTGTTTCGGTTGACGGCGACACTTCTACAAACGATACACTTCTGATTCTTGCCAACGGAAAGGCCGGAAACGCTGAAATTACAGCAGAAGGTGCAGACTTTGACGCATTTGTTGAAGCCCTCAACACACTTAACACTCAGATGGCAAAGAAAATTGCTGCCGACGGTGAAGGTGCTACTCGCCTTGTAACCTGTAACGTAAAGGGTGCCGACACTGTAGAAAATGCCCGTGGACTTGCAAAGGCAGTAATCTGTTCAAACCTTGTAAAGGCAGCATTCTTTGGTGCAGACGCCAACTGGGGACGAATCCTCGACGCCATGGGATACTCAGGCTTTAACTTTACACCGGAAAAAACAAGCGTATATTTCTTCAGCCGCGCAGGAAGCAAGCGTTATTTTGAAGACGGAGCTCAGAACGGCGGCGAAGAAAGCAGGATCAAGGTATTTGACCACGGAGTTCCTCTTAATTTTGACGAAGACCTGGCAAAGAAAATTCTTCTTGAAGAAGCTGTAGAAATCCTGGTTGAACTTGAAGACGGTAAGGCCGAAGGAACAGCATGGGGCTGCGATTTGACATACGATTATGTAAAAATCAACGGAGACTATCGAACATAGTGCAATCGGAGATTGCGGGGAATAGGGAATAGTGAATAGGTAATGGGGAATAGTGAGTAGGGAATAGGTAATTGGGGAGGTAGGGAACGGCCACGTAGTGGCAAAACAGTCCTGTGGACTGTTTTAGTGAGTTTCTCGAGGACACTTCCGAGAGGCCCCTCGCTGCAAACGCCGCCCGCTCCGAAGGCACAAGCGTAGCGCAGTACGCCCCCGTTAGAAACTGAGCGCAATGATGAAACATATCTTTTTTATCTGTGTTCATCTGCGTTAATCTTTGTTTAATTATAAATGGAGTAAGAATATGTCTGAAAATAATGAAAACTTTGTAGAAAATCCTCGTCTGGACAACGGACCATGGTCTGATGTACTTGTTCAGGCGCTTCCATATTTCCGCCACTGGGTTGGAAAAATCGTTGTTGTAAAATACGGCGGAAACGCCATGCTTAACGAAGAACTTAAGGCTGCCGTAATGAAGGACATTGTTCTTCTTAACACAATCGGTATTAAGGTTGTACTTGTTCACGGCGGTGGCCCGGAAATCAATCACATGCTTGAAATAACAGGCAAAGAATCTAAGTTCATTAACGGACTTCGTTATACTGATGAAGAAACAATGGAAATTGTTCAGATGGTACTTACTGGTAAGCTGAACAAAGACATTGTAAGCATTCTTCTTAAAGAAGGCGGAAAAGCAGTTGGTCTTAGTGGTGTAGATGCAGGACTTTTGCGTGCAAAAAAAATCAACAAGGGCGACGGCGTTGACTACGGTCAGGTTGGAGACGTTACAGGCTGTGATCCAAGCCTTATTCTTTCCCTTCTGGATAAAGGCTTTATTCCTGTAGTTTCAACAGTAGCAGTTGGAGAAAACGGAGATACAAACAAATACAACATCAATGCAGATACAGCAGCAGCCGTAATTGCAATTGCACTGGGAGCAGAAAAGTTTGTTCAGCTTACAAATGTTGCCGGTGTTCTTAAAGATGTAAACGATCCAAAATCTCTTATTCAGCGCATTCACCTTGAAGACGTTCAGAAATACTACGACGACGGAACAATTTCAGGCGGCATGATTCCAAAAATCGAATGCTGTGTAATGGCCCGTAACGGCGGAGTACCAAGAACACACATCAT
>JAZQNJ010000109.1:0-23236 GCA_045627285.1 Treponema sp.
ATGAAATTGTTAGGTAAAACAGAATTCCAAAAACTATCTGTAAAAGAAGAATTATGATATTACTGAAATTAAGAAATGTGATTAAATAAGTTAAAATTCCCATTACTGTTGAAACAATCAGTGAGCCTGAAATATCTGAAATT
This sequence comes from Treponema sp., assembly GCA_045627285.1. Taxonomy (GTDB): domain Bacteria; phylum Spirochaetota; class Spirochaetia; order Treponematales; family Treponemataceae; genus Treponema_D. Next base: position 144 of record JAZQNJ010000109.1, read on the forward strand.
TGTTCTTTTATAGAGTATTCAAATATTTTTTTTGTTGGAAATATGTTTATTAATGATGAAATTAAACCTGTCAAAACTTGTCCCAAAACCATCCACAAAACTCCAAATGGAATCGTTGTAACAAGTAATAATACTGTAACAATCTTTTTTAATATTTCACAGCGTAAAAATATATCACTTCGTCCAAGTGCATTTATTGCAGACATATTGGTTGCATTTAAATTATAAAAAGCAAAATAAAGACAGCATAACTGAACAAATGGTATGGATGCTTCCCATTTTTCTGTTAATAAGACATATACCATTGGTTTGGCAACTGCTGCCATTCCAAACATCAACGGTAAAATAAGATATGCATTTATTACCGAGGATTTTTTCAACATATTTTTAAGGGCTTCTTTGTCATCATTTTTTGAAGAAAAAGTTGGAAACAGGACGTTTTTTAAGGAACTTACAAAGTTTGTTGCAATGAGATTTGGAAACTGTTGTCCTCTGTTATAAAAACTTAATTGTGTAACATCGTAAGCTTTTCCAATAATCAAGCTGTAAATATTTCTAAAAATGCAGTCTATAAAACCTACGCAGGTAAATTTCCATCCGAATGAAAAAAGAGACTTGATTCTTTCAAAAGAAAAAATCATTTTTGGTCGCCATTTAATGAAAATAAAAAGAATTACGCTGTTTAATGTTCCATATGTAAGCTGTTGAATTACTAGAGCATAAACACCAAAACCATACAGAGCCATAATGATTGCTACGGTTCCTGAAACAATAAGACAGATAAGGCTTCTTAAAAAATAAACCTTAAACATCATGTGTTTTTCAATAAAGGCATATTGACAGCTTAAAAGAGGAGTGTAAAAAAAGGAAAGACTGAAAATTCTGATTACATTAGTAATTATTGCTTTTCCATAAAAGTTAGCTATGACAGGTGCTAAGAAAAACATCAAAATATACAAAATTACTGCAATAACAGTTGTAAAGTGAAAAACTGAAGAGAAGTCTAAATCATCAGATTCTTTTTTTTGTATTAAAGAATTATTAAATCCATCAATCACAAAAACATTTGCCAGCTGAATGAATATCTGAATTAAAGCTACAATTCCATAGTCTTCGGGAAGGAGAATTCTTGCAAGAAAAATAGAAAGTATGAATTGAAGTGCTTGTCCTGAAAATCTTTCTAAAAGATTCCATATAAACGAGGTTAGAACTTTTCTTTTTGTTATTTCTTCGCGCATGATATTTTCCCTTAAAACAAAAACACCCGTTCAGTCCCCAGAATCCTGTCAATCTGGACATCTTTTATCATGTTCATCTGTTCGACGCGTTTTTTTGTGAATTTGTCGTCGTCCTGAACAACCAGTTCCAGATCCCGGACAATTTTTAAGTCTGAAACAATATCGTCTGAGAGAAGGGCTTTTGCAGGTGAAACATAATTGCTTCCAAGTACGGGGCCGCGGTCTTTCAGGTATGCATCAAAATCGTCAAAACCGAAGGTGTCGTAAGCATAGGGCGTAAAGCACATATTCAGGTCGAATACCGGATTGATTTTGATTCTTTCGAAGGTCTGGTTATTAACAAGAAAGCCGAAGTTTCCAAAATGACGGTCGCTGTTTAAGGTTACGCAGTCTGCTATTATCATTCTGCGGAAGGCTTCTTCGCTCTGGTATTCCTTGTAAATATTAAGAAGCATTGGAATTGAAGCTTTATCTTTGAGAAAAATACTTACTGGTCTGTAACCGAATTCCTGTGATGTAAACAGTTTGCAGTCAGATACAACTCTTCCGTCATATCTTCTAAGTTTATATGTTACAGAGCCTGGACAGAGTTTTTCGTACACTTGAGAAGCAAGAACTTCTCCGTATGGTTCAAGTCCTGTATTGCAGGCGCCTGTGCTTCCGGCTTTAATCAGATGAATTCCGTCACTTTCGTTAAGCCAGCATTTATCATAGGAGCCGTCTGTTGTTAATTCCGGTGAGGTTGTGGACATCTGGATTCCAAAAAGTCCGTTACCGTCAAAAGAAAATTTTGAAATTGTTTCATCAAAACGGTTTTCGTAAAGGTTTAACTGCTTCCAGGTTACGTCTTCTTTTTCTGATTTTACCCACAAGGTATCTGTCAGGGAAAGACAATGGGTCAGTGCAATGAATCCTGTCTTTGTTTTGCCGCCGCACTGTTCAAGGAGAGTGTTTACATGCTCTCTGTGTTTGGCAGCACTGCGGTTACCAACCCAGGAATCTACATCTGATATCCATTCAGGAAGAGGAGAGAAAGTTTCTAAAATTTTGCAGTATTCCAGGTCTCCTTCGCCTGTGATTTGAAAATTACACAGAGGAGTTTCCCGGTTCATCAGGGTATAAACCATATTTCTTATTATAACAGAGACTAAAAGATTCTATCAATAAAACATGCACAAGGGATTGGAGCCCCGCCGCAGGCGTCCCGTAAGGGATGGAGCGCTTTGACGCGGAAGGGCGGAAAGCCCGGTTTTTGCCTGTGGCAAAAATGTGCCCTATAAAAATTATATAAATTGTGCTAAATTAAAGTAATCTTATATTTACAGGAGGTAATCATGGATAATTCAACAGCTTATTTATTTAATGATGGAGAATATTCCATTTTCTCCTTTGGAAATGTAAATCTAAAATTTCTTACTTCAAAAAATCTGGAAAAATATATAAAAGTTAAAGAATGGAACAAAGGATATCTGGTTGTTACTAAAAAGAACTTTGGCAAATCTGAACAGGAAGATTATATTGATTTGCAGCCTATTCTTGAGAATCTCTATATGGATCCAGAAAAATTTTATCGTTCTATAAAGAGAGTGGAGGTAAAAAATGTCTGAAGAGAAAATTGCAGAGATTGCTGAAAATGCAAATATGATTGTTGAAGGATATGCTTTTACAAGAAAAGAAGATGGAGTCAGCATACTTAATTTAAAAAATCCTGAACATGCCATGTTTATTTCGGAAGAAGGAAAAATGCTGGAAACAAATATGGATGAAATAGAACAGGTAATTGTTCAGAATATTTGGGCTAAAGATAAAGAATATATGGAGATTGAAAATGCCTAAATATTTTCCATATAAAATCTGCGGTTATTATTTATATTACACAGAACATTGTATTATTGAAGCTATGCATGTTCATGCAAGTGATTCAAAACTTTCTGAACGAGGATCTGCCAAATTTTTTGTAAGAAGTGACGGATCTACAGAAGTTAAAGCCGAAGGAACTCTTAAGGGACATGAAATAACAAAAATCCAGAAGTTTATTAAAGAACACTATCTGGAAATGTATAAAACATGGTCAGAAGATAGTACCAATGGATTCTATCAGAAATAAAAATTATGAAAGGCATTATTCTTGCCGGGGGAACTGGTTCCAGGCTTGCTCCTTTGACTTCTTCTGTCTGTAAACAGATTCTTCCGGTTTATAACAAACCTCTGATTTATTATCCTCTCAGTGTACTGATGCTTACAGGTATAAGGGAAGTTCTTATTATTTCTACGGAAAATGATATTGAGCTTTTTAAGAAGCTTTTTGGTGACGGTTCTTCGCTTGGCATGAAGTTTGAATATGCTGTTCAAAGTGCTCCGGATGGAATTGCACAGGCTTTTCTGATTGGTAAAGATTTTACTGGAAGTGATGATGTTTGTCTTATTCTTGGTGACAATATTTTTTATGGTCAGAGTTTTACTGAACTTCTTAAGGACTGCGTAAAAGATATTTGTGACAAAAACTGTTCTGCGCTGGTTTTCGGTTATGGTGTTAAAGATCCTGAGCGGTATGGTGTTCTTTCTTTTGACAAGGAAAATAAGGTTTGTGGGATTACTGAAAAACCTGAAAACCCGGATTCTGAATATGCTGTTCCTGGAATTTACTTTTTTAATTCTTCTGTGGTGGAGGAAGCTTCTAAAATTGTGCCTTCTTCCCGTTGTGAACTTGAAATTACTGACATTCTCAAATCGTATCTTAATAAAAACGAACTTAAATGCCGGATTCTAGGACGAGGGTTTGTGTGGATGGATGCGGGAACTTTTGAAAGCCTTCTGGAAGCTGGAAATTTTATTGCGTCCATTGAAAAGCGGCAGGGATTTTTTGTTGCCTGCATTGAAGAAATTGCCTTTATAAACGGTTGGATTGGTAAAGAGCAGGTGATGAAACTTGCTGATAATTATAAAAATGAATACGGTAAGTATTTACGGGAACTGATTATTTCTGATTAAGATTATGGCTTTTGAGTTTTGTGAAACTTTTATAAACGGTCTCTTTGTTGTTACTCCAAAAATCTTCGGGGACGAAAGGGGATATTTTTTTGAAGCTTATAGTGAAAAAGATTTTTTTTCTGCCGGTCTTACAATGAAATTTGTGCAGGATAATCAGTCAATGTCTGCAAAAGGCGTTTTGAGGGGTCTTCATTTTCAAAAAATACATCCTCAGGGAAAGCTTGTCCGTTGTCTTAACGGCTCTCTTTTTGATGTGGCTGTTGATTTGAGAAGAGGGTCTGAAACTTTTGGAAAGTATTTTGGCATTGTTCTGGATTCTCAGAAAAAAAACATGCTTTATATTCCGGAAGGTTTTGCTCACGGATTTTTGAGTCTTACTGACGATTGTGTTTTGAGCTATAAATGTTCTGATTTTTATCATCCGGAAGATGAAGATGGAATTTTATGGAATGATCCTTTGATCGGGGTTGACTGGAAAAGTGTTATGCCGGATGTTTTTAAAAAAGCCCTTTTAAGCAAAAAAGATTTTAAGCTTGGAGCTTTTGATCCTGAAAAAAACTATTATGATATAAACGGTAAGTGGGCGGGAAAATGATCTGGTTAACAGGCTGTGAAGGTATGCTTGGAAGGGAAATTGCCAGGCAGCTTAAAGAAAACAGAATTCTTTTTGTTCCTACCTCAAAAAGCGTTGCTGATATCTGTAATTATGAAGAAATTATGGAAAAGGGCCGGATTATTTTTGAAGACAATAAATTTGATATTTATCCAAATATTATCATTAACTGTGCCGCTTATACAAAAGTTGACCAGGCTGAAACCGACCATGAAAACTGCTATACCGTAAACACCTTGGGGACTTCTTTTCTTGTTGAAATTGCTAAAAAATACCATGCCTGTCTGATTCATTTTTCTACTGATTATGTTTTTGACGGAGAAAAAAATCCTTCGGATGACGGTTATACTGAAGTTGATGAAACAGGTCCACTTAATGTATACGGCGACTCCAAAAAAGAAGGAGAAGATTCCATCAGGGATTATTTATCTGATTATTATATTTTGAGAACAAGCTGGTTATATGGAAGTTATGGCAAGAATTTTGTTTATTCCATGCTTAATGCTTTTAATGAAAAGGAATTTATAAAAGTAGTTAATGACCAGACCGGCTGCCCCACAAACTGTAAGACAGTTTCTGAATGTGTATTAAAAATTGTACAAAATTTGATAAATAGTGATGATTCTAATTGTAAAATTCCACATGGGACTTATCATGTGACGGATTCTGGAAAAACAACCTGGTATGATTTTGCTTTAGAAATTAAAAAGCAGTATGAGAAAATCACAGGCCTCAAACTTTATTGTAAAATTGAACCCTGCAGTTCCGGTGAATACCACCCGGAAGCAAAACGGCCTGTTTGTTCAATATTAAATTGTAAAAAAATTGAGCAAACCCTGAACATTAAATTACCAGACTGGAAATCTAGTCTTCAGGATTTTCTTTCTTCTTCTGATTTTGATGAAAATATGATTAAATAATTTAAAAATGCGCAAACTTCACAACATTCTTGTAACCGGTGGTGCCGGGTTTATCGGCTGTAATTTTATTCATTATCTCTTTGGGCTTAGTAACAGCGGAACTGAACTTTTTAATGATGCTGATTTTACTGGTAATGTTATTAATGTTGACTTGCTCACTTATGCCGGAAATCCTGAATCCTTAAAAGACGTAGAAGAAAAATTTGGCGGAACAAGATATTTTTTTGAAAAGGCTGATATCTGTGACCGTGCTTCAGTGGAACTGATTTTTAAGCAGTATGACATTGACACTGTAATTCACTTTGCAGCCGAAAGTCATGTAGACCGTTCTATACTTGGTCCTGAAGCTTTTATACGGACTAACGTTATGGGAACGTTCACACTTCTTGATGTGGCACGAAATTACTGGGGCGTTTCTCTTGATAATCCTCGTGATGATGTTCTTTTTCACCACATTTCTACTGACGAAGTTTACGGTTCTCTTGGTGAAACAGGTTATTTTCTTGAATCAACTCCTTACGATCCCCGTTCGCCGTATTCTTCTTCAAAAGCCAGCTCTGACCATCTTGTTATGGCTTACTTCCATACTTACGGTATTCCTGTAACTCTTTCTAACTGTACCAATAACTACGGACCATTCCAGTTTCCCGAAAAGCTTCTGCCGCTGATGATTTTAAATATCAAAGACGGTAAAAATCTTCCTGTTTATGGTACTGGCGACAACATCCGTGACTGGATTTATGTTGAAGATCATAACCGTGGTGTATGGCAGATTGTTAAAAATTCTCCTGCCGGTGAAAAATGGAATCTTGGCGGTGAAAATGAATGGCAGAACATTAAGCTTTTGAATTGCGTAATTGATTTAACTTCCAGTGAACTTAATAAAGAAGCTGAAGAAGTACGTAAAACTATCACTTATGTTAAAGACCGTCCTGGACACGATAAACGGTATGCCATTGACTGTACTAAGGCTAAAACTCAGCTTGGATGGCAGCGTAAAATGTCATTTGAAGAAGGGCTTCTTGCTACTATCCGCTGGTATCTCAATAATTCTCAATGGGTTGAACATATAAAATCAGGCAGCTATAAAGAGTGGATCTGTAAAAATTACCTGACAAGATAAAAAAATCACAGACAGAAATTTATCAATAAGTTCTTAAGTTGTTAATAACAAAGACTCGAAAAAAAAATCTTTTTGTGGTAATTTTATTCATCTTATATTCATTTATTGATAAATAATAAATTAAATATTTTTTTATGAAGGTAAAAATTATGACTATCGCTATCGGAAATGATCATGCAGCCACAGAATACAAGAACCGTCTTGTAGATCATCTTACAGCTAAGGGCATCAGTGTTATTAACTTTGGAACAGACTCTAACGAAAGCTGTGATTATCCGGTTTTTGCTAAACAAGTTGGTAATGCCGTTGCTTCAAAAAATGCCGACCTTGGGATTCTTATATGCGGAACTGGTATTGGAATGAGCATTGCAGCAAACAAAATCAAAGGTATTCGTGCATCTGTTTGTACTGACCTTGTAATGGCCGAATTTACACGCCGTCACAACGATTCTAATGTTCTTTGTATGGGAGCAAGAATCATTGCATACGAAATGGCAGAAATGATTGCAGATAAATATATTGACACTCCTTATGAAGGTGGACGTCATCAGAAACGCATCGACATGATTGAAGCCTAATTTTAATCATTACCGTTAAATTATTATGATAACTGGTACAGGATATGGTTATATCGACGTTCCAGTGTCCCTTTATGGCGTTAGAGATCTGGTTGTTGTTGTTAAAAACGGCAAGGTTCTTGTTATGAAAAAATGTCAAAGTGCTCTTGTGAGGGAAGCAGTTAAAGCTATTGAAAAATATAACAGACATAAATTGAAAATAAAACTTAAAATCAATAATATATAAAATCCGAGGTGTTTTTATGAAAAAGATAATCAGTGGAAAAGTTCGCGAAGTTTATGATCTTGAAGATGGAAGAATGGTCATTGTAACAACAGACCGCATCAGTGCATTTGATGTAATTCTTCCTACAATGATTACCGATAAAGGTAAGGTTCTTAATGCACTTTCAAATTTCTGGTTTGATCTTACAAAAGATATTACAAAAAACCATATGATTTCTTCAGATTTGAAGGACATGCCGGCTGAGTTCCAGAAGCCTGAATTTGAAGGACGTACAATTCTTGTTAAAAAGCTTAAGATGATTCCTTACGAGGTAATCGTTCGCGGATACATGTTTGGCTCAATGTATGAAGCCTACAAAAAGGGAGAACCTTTCCTTGGACATTCATTTGACAAACAGTACCAGCAGGCTGAAAAGCTTGATGCTCCTATCGTAACTCCATCAACCAAAGCTGAAGAAGGCCACGATATTAACGTAACTCTTGATTACATGAAAAAAGATCTTGAATCAAAATATCCTGGAAAGAATCTTGGTGAAAAAATCGAAAAAACAGCTCTTGCCATTTTCAAAAAGTGTGCTGAACATGCCGCTAAAAACGGAATTATCATAGCCGATACAAAATTTGAATTTGGTCTTGATGAAAACGGAGAACTTGTTCTTGGTGACGAAGTACTTACTCCTGATTCCAGCCGTTTCTGGAATGCTGCTGAATATAAAGTAGGAACAAGTCCTGCTTCTTATGACAAGCAGTTTATCCGTGACTGGCTTAAAGCTAATAATCTGGCAGGAGATCCTTCAATTAAAGAAGTTCCTGCAGATGTAGTTGCTAAAACTTCTGCACTGTATCATGAATGTGTAGAAAAAATTACAGGTCACGCCCTCTAAATTATCATTCCCGTGCTTAGCCACGGGATTTTTTTTATCTCTTTGTATTACAAATAAATATAAACCTCTAAAAATTCTAAATAACATTTACAATTCCTTAAATCCTTCAACGGTCTTCCCCAAAACTAAGCATTTAATTATACTTTAGTAACTTATGCTTTATAGATATTCCAAAGACAGAAGTGGTCACCCTGTCAAAACGGCCACAATTTATACAAAAGAAGAACATAATATATCCTTAGATAAAATAGATCCTGACTGTATGAGAGTTATCACTCATCTTAAAGAATTTGGATACGAAACTTATATTGTTGGTGGGGCAGTCAGAGATTTAATTGTTGGAAAAACTCCAAAAGACTTTGACATTGTAACTAGTGCAACACCTTCAAAAATTAAAAAGCTTTTCAGAAATTCAAGAATTATTGGTAAGAGATTTCGTCTGGTTCACGTATTTTTTGGTGATAAAATTTTTGAGGTTTCTACCTTTCGTTCCATCATTGACGGAAGTGTGGGGAATAGTTTCGGATCAATTGATGAAGATGTTCAACGCCGGGACTTCACATTAAATGCTCTATATTATGATCCTATCAAAGAACATGTGATCGATTATGTTGGTGGAGTTCAGGATATAAGAAAAAAGGTTGTTAAACCTGTTATACCTCTAAACAGAATTTTTGAAGAAGATCCTGTTCGTATGCTCAGAGCTGTAAAATACAGTGCCACATGTAACTGTAAAATGGGATTCTTCCTCCGCAGAAAAATCAGAAAAAGTGCCCATCTTCTTCTTCCGGTTTCTCCAAGTCGTCTTACAGAAGAAATGCTTAAAATATTGAATTCAGGACATTCCTACGAAATAGTTTCAGCATGTCTTGAAACAGACCTTTATATGTATCTTCAGCCTTCGGCCTGTGCAATGATGTACGAATCAAAAGAATTTGAACGTAATTATATGATGCATCTTAAAGAGATGGATGAAGAAGTCCAGAAAGATAAAAATATCCGGTTGGGACATAAACTTTCTTTTCTTATATGTGACTTTGTAAACTCACTTACAGACTGGCAGAAAGAAATTTCCACAAAAAGTGCAGCAGGAGAACTTTACACAAAAACATGGACCCAGGTCAGAAATTTTGTTCTTCCTATAAACCCTCAGCGTACTGAACTTGAATCAGCTATCAGGGAAACTTTAAAAGGACTTGGTGTTGGTATTAAAATTCCAAAAAATGCATTTACCCAGAATAAAAGAAAAAACTCAAAAAAAGAAAGTAAATAGTTTTTTGTTCTGTCCGTAAATTTAATGGTGTGATGAATTTGATAGTTGTGACGATTAAACAGTCTAAATCACTGAAACAACGCATTTCACGTCCATTGCCAGTATTTTTAAGCTGCATTTCCTGGAATAACGAGAATCTTATCTACAATAATTGAAATATCTTCAACCATAATGCCGCATGAACGTTCCACAGTTGATATTACATATTTCTTAAAGTTGTTCGACACATCTGTAAGCTGTTCTCCAAAGGGCACGTCAATCGTAACAAAAAATCTATAACCAGATTTGTCGGTTTTTATAGAAAGCTCTTTAAGCCGGATGTTTACATTAAATTCTGAAACGGACTTAACAGTAAGCCTTGCCAACATGGCCTGCGAAATGTTCTTTCGTTCAATTACTGCAAAAGCTGGACGTACAACAGACTTTTCAAACTGCTTTGTGTTAAGATCAGGGCTGTTTTCTGTATGCTTAAAAAAGTGACGGAAAAAACGTCTTTTTGCCAGGGAAACTTTTACCTTTGAAACAAAAATTCTGTTGTAACTGCCGGCTTCTTTTACTTCATAGGCACGAACTGGAATTACGTGCTTACCTTCAATTTGCCGGCTGATTCTTGCCTGTTCAATTTGTTCAGGAGTAGCAATATCCTGAATTTTGATATAATGCTCAGGAAGTGGAAGCTGGAGTCTCATGGCAATTTTATTTACCATTTTTTCACTTGTTCCAAGAAGAAGGATTTTTTTGATTTTTGAATCTATGATTGCCTTTGCTACGGAATCACGGTGCTCTTTCTGATCAAAGAGGGCAACTCTTACAGCTCCCATATAACTGTCTTCAAGCTTGGCAGATTTACCAGCCATGATGTTATCTTCTATGATTAAAAGACCGTCATCAATAATCGCCTTGATTCTATATTTCTGGGCAACAAGCTTCGCACGAAAACTCTTCCCAGTACCGGAAGGTCCATAAAATGCGTAAACCTGAATTCCTTTTTTTTCTAAACCAAGTAGTGATTTTAATGACATATAAAAAATTATAATTCACCATTATAATTTATCAACGAAAGTAACAAAATTTTACGAAAAGAATCTGAAACAGGACATTTTAGTTCACCAGGAAGTTCAAGGTTGTTTTCTGGTAATTTCAGCTTCCAGGCATGAAGGTAAAAATCCTGATCTTCTTTAATTTTTATTCCACCATAGGCTGTGTCGCCAAGAAGGGGATGATTATGACAGCTGCTTACCGCGCGTATCTGGTGCGTTCTCCCGGTATGAATAACAAACTTAGCAAGTGTTACTGGCGTATTCTTATATGTTCCATAGCCAAGAGGTTCTACGTCTGTAAGGCTTAATTTACCATTTTTATCCTCTAAACTTACTGAAACTGTATGAAAATTTGCACCTTTTTTAACAACTTTATTTTGAGATGAGTCTGTATTTTTTTCAATAAATTCTGACCATTGTTCGCTTTTAGCAAGACGCCCCTGTATTACGGCTAAATAAGTTTTCTTTGCTTCATGAGACTTAATTGCATCAGAAAACCACCTGGCACCTTCAAGGCTTTGACTAAAGCAGATAATCCCTGTAGTTTTTCTGTCAAGACGATGCAATGGTCCTGTAGAAAAAGAAATACTTTCTGAAACGGGATGATGAAAAATGTAATCATCCTGAACCATGAGGTTAAGTGCATTCTGGTTTGATTCCGCTTGTTGAACCGATAGATCGTAAGGTTTATTTATGAAAAGTAAATGTTGATTACGAAATAATACAAGATTTTCGTCCAGAGGTTTTGCCTGATGATTATTGGGTTTTATTGATGTTTTGGACTCTTCTATAAGAATAGCGGCAATTGAAATTCTATCCCCTGAACAGACACGATAATCCTGTTTTTGCTTTTTTCCGTTAACTTTAATGAGTCCGTTTCGAAGGCATTTATAAACCTGAGCCAGAGAATCAACTCTTAAAAATTTCCTTATTACTCTGTCCAGACGGCGTCCGTTATCATCAGAACCAGCCTCAAAAATCTTAAAATCCATATCTTAAGTTTAATATATCACACTAGACAAAATGATGCATTATAGTAAAATAAATAGATATGTTGAAAATGTTTTTAACTCAGGTTCAGGAGTTACTTTCATCACCGGTATTTCTCGCATGTATATTCAGCTGGTTTTGTGCTCAGTTCCTTAAAACATTAATTCATCTTTTCTCAGGCAAAGTACACAGTGTAAAGGAACTTATTGATTTGTGTATCTGGCGTACAGGCGGAATGCCCTCTGCTCACAGTTCAATAGTTGCCTGTCTTGTAACTTCAATTGCATATAACGAAGGTGTTAAATCAAATACATTTATTCTTGCCCTGATTTTTTATATGGTTGTTGTCCGTGATGCACTTGGTGTAAGAAGGGCAAATGGAATTCAGGCAAGAATCCTCAACAAGCTTGGTTCAGATCTTAACAGTCAGGGAATTCTTAAAGATTACAAAAAAGTTAAGGAAGTACAGGGACACACTCCTATGGAAGTTATAGTTGGAAGCTTCCTCGGATTTTTCATCGGTACAGCATTTTCGGTTCTCTGATGAAACGTTTTTCTCCTGACAGAAAATTTTATCTTTCTGTTCTCATTACTTTAGTTTCCATAAGTTCTCTGTTTGTTTTAAGAACAATTCCACTGTCCCAGCTTTGGAAAGGTTATTGTGCAGTGTATGTAAAATCAGAAAAACTTACAGATGAAAATATTATACAGCTCTTTTCTGAAAATTCTGTTAAAGACGTAATCTATCTTGAGGGACAAAAACTACCTGTGTACTCAAAACTTGCTCCGGTTCAATCACAGAGTCAAAACTCCTGGGTTTCAAGAAGGAAAGGCTTTTTTAGAGATTCAACTGGAACATACAGAATTTTCTATGTTCCTGAAAGTCAAAAGAAAAAAGCAGAAAAAACAGTTCTAGATTTAAATAGGTTTGGAGACACCTTTGCAGGCACAGACAGCAGTGCTACTTTTCCCTGGATTAAACCTTTTATAACACTTTTAACTTCCCTCATGTTAATTTATTTCTCTAAGAAAAAAGCAGCTTTTATATCCAGCGTTCCAGTTATTATAATCTTTGCCTTTACACGACCTTTTTATACAGTATGTGCTGCAGGAATTCTTCTTCTTTCTGCCAATTACTTAATGCAATATATTTTTGACAGGAAAGGTTTTTTAAGTGATTCCAAAAATGCTGTTTATGTTGCACCCCTGGTACTTATTCCCGCCATTCTCCTTTTTGTTTCATCTCCCTTAGATACAATTCTTTTTATTCTAACTGCAGCCGGAAGCTGGAGTTCTGTTATTGTTTTTAAGGAAATTAAAACCTACATCGATCAGAAAAATGGTGAAGGAATCAGGATAATCTACATAAAGAATTCTTCATCAGTTCAAATTCTAAACAAAAAGACAATAAAAATATTAGCCGGGTCAGTTACTTCAATTATCATTTTGCTTTTATGTTCTTTCCTTTTCTACGGAAACATCAATACAAGCCATGAAAGGCCAGAACTTCCTGCCCCTGGAATTACAAATTCAGAAATCTCTTTGCCTGATTTTCAGGACTTTCTGGACTGGAGCTGGATTACGGTTTCATATCCCTACAGAAAACTAGATCAAAACTTAATTCCATCAGAAATCCTTAAGGGAGATTCTGTATCCATACGGGATTACAGTTTTGATGCAAATGGAAATATTAAATCAACAGTAAACAAAGTTTTAACTTATGATTCTTCCTTTTGTTCTTCAATTTATGATACAGTAAATAAACTGAATTATCCTTCTCTTGAGAAAATGATGATTAAGCAGGGGAAGAATTCCAAATACGGTTATACATCAACATCGGGATCATCTTCTGAAAAAGCTGTAGTTATAATACTGCTTTTTTTTATAACGGTTCCCGGCAGTTTATGTCTTTATTATTTAACAGGAAGAACTAAAAAATGGCATTAATATTTGATTATGTGTCGGAAGATACAGGTCTGATTTCAAAAAAAGTTAACGGATATCTTCCTCAGACAGCATTTATTCCTCTTAAAAAAAATAATCAGGAGTCAGTACAGATTCTGATTAAAGAAGGTGAGTCAGTAAAAGAAGGTCAGGTTATAGCCAGAGACGATCATCTTGCCATTCATTCTTCAATTCCTGGCAAAGTAGAAGAAATTGTACATACACAGTTTGTGGACGGAAGTGAAGGTTTTGCTGCTAAAATACGGCTTCAGGGGAGTTTTTCTTTTACGGGAAAACAAACTGCAGATATTGATTATGGAACTTTTGAACGAAATACAATTCATTTTTCCTTAAACGAAAAAGGTGTTTTAAATACTTTTGATTCAGTTCAGCCACTTGCGTTACAGATTGAAAGTCTGGATAAAACAAGGCCATTAATTCTTACTCTCAGATTGTTTTCTGATGATCCAAGCAGAATTTCTGATTCCTTTATTGCTGATAATTATCTTGAAGAAGCCGTAACTGGTGCTTGCATTGTAGCAAAGGCCATGGACGCTGCCGGAGTAGTAATTGCCCGTGACTCAAATAAAGAAGATTATGATTTTGATTCTATTGTGGCTTGGAAAAATCTAAAGTGCCAGAAAACTGTTGTTTCTCTTGATGCCAGGACATATCCCTGCGGATTCATGCACGAAATTACCCAGGCTGTAAAAAATGCTGCCAGAAATCAGCCTTTCAAAAACATTGGCAATAAAGATCTTTATATTGATGTACAGACAGCTGTAAATGTATATAACGCCATTGTAAAAAACATGCCTGTGACAACTTGTTCTGTTCATCTTACAGGAGACTGTATCAACACAGCTTCAGTAATGAAAGTCAAAATAGGCACACTGATTTCTGACCTGGCAAAACAATCAGGCGGTTTTAAGCGTGTACCTTCCAAAGTCATCATCAACGGAAAAATCACCGGTAACGCACTTTCTGCAATGAACATTCCGATTTCTCAGGAAGTAAAATCAGTATGTTTCATACCAGAAAATCAAGTTCCATATCAGGTTGAAGAAAATTGTATCAGATGCGGAAAGTGTTCCCGTATTTGTCCTGTGGGATTACAACCAGAAAGCCTTCTGAGATGTTACAATAATATCAATCCAGATGATGCTGAAATAAGTCTTATTAAAAAAACATCTGTTTTATGTACTGGATGTTCTTTATGTAATGCTGTATGTCCTTCCAGAATTTCTTTAAGTCATAAAATAGCAGAATTAAAAAAAGGATTTATAAATGAAAAATAGTGATGCTCAAATAATCAAACCTTTCAAATATCTTGCATACTCAGAAAAAACAAACTCTATCATTGTTCTTTCCTTTTTAATTCCTCAGATTATTCTGCTCATTACTACACGAAGTTACGCAAACTTACTGGTAATTCTTACTACTGTTTCTGCCAGTATGGCTGTTGAACTCTTAAGCACCATAAAAGCCCCAAAAAGAAGCTTCAGCTTTATAAATGCCGCAATTGCAGGGATGCTGACAGGATTATTTCTTCCTGCTACATTTCCACTTGCAGCTGCTTTTTTAATCTGCCTTATAAGCCTTTATTGTTGCCGCCGTTTTATAGGGGGATTTGGGGACTGCTGGTTAAACACCGCCGCAATCACAGTTTGTATGTGCTGGCTCTTGGGGGCCGGACTTTTTCCTTCGTATCAAATTACTGGGGAAATCCTGTTAACACGTAACCCGGCACTTGAACTTATTCAGAACGGAACTTTTCCGATCATTTCTGCAGATACACGGATTACAGCCAGCCTGAATAAACTGATTTTCTCCTGGTTTGGAGTTTCCATCCCGGAAGGTTATGTTTCTCTTTTCTGGGATACACATTCCCTTATTCCTGCTTTCAGATTTAACTTTATAACACTTTTAACAAGCATTGTGTTAATTTCATTTGACATCATAAAGCCTCTGGTTCCAGGTTTATTTCTGCTCGTTTATGGACTCCTGGTTCATTTTGCAGGACCTTTATTTTATTCCGGTTCTCCTGGCCAGGGAGATTTAATTCTTGCAATGTGTACAAGCGGAGTATTAATTTCTGCTTTATTTATGCTTCAAACGGCAGGAACAACTCCTATGACTTCATTAGGAAAAGCAATCTACGCAGTTTTCGGTGGAATTCTTGCCTTCTTTATAATTGGTGCAGGAACTTCCCCGGCTGGAAGTGTTTTTACTGTTATTTGTATGAATCTGTTCTCTCCGTTTATCCAGAAAATAGAAAGATGGGTTGAGTTAAGAAAAATACGCAACCAGATGCTGGAAACTGTAAAAGAATTGAAGGAGGGGACAAATGCTTAATGATAAACAGAAATTACTGTTAAAAAATCTGGCAATCTTCCTTGGATTCTGTCTTCTTAATATTGGAATTCTTACAGGATCGATTTTTTCATCAAAAGGTTTCTGGTATAAAGGTTTGCAAAAATCAGTTCAAAAAACTCTTAATGAGTATTCACCAAATACATACAGAACAAAAGAATTCATAAAATTACAATCAGGTATTTCATTAAATTGTGCTTCTTATGAATGCCTGAACCTTCGAACAAATCAGGATTGTGTTGCTGTCATTCTACGAATTCCATCAATAACTGGTGCTGCACCTGCAGTCTTTATTTACAACCATGACGGATCCGTACTTTTTGCAGGATACGCTGTAAAAAACGGAAGGGCACAAAACCTTATGAATCCCAAATTTGCATCTGGAAACATAGAATACTGGATAAAAAAACTTCCGGAAATTCTGACTAAGGCAGGTGTTGAAAAATGATAAATTCAAATAAAGTTTACATTTACCTTGCGGCAGCACTGGCAATACTTCTTCCTGTTCCCGGCCGTATAGCTTATGGAATTATAATTCTTATTCATTTTAATCTTCTTGTTTTTTTTACTGTATTAATTTCTCATGGTATCAGGAAATTAAGTTTTTCTCAGTTTCAGCCGGGAATTCTTGCAGTAGAGATTATTGCCTTAACCATTCTGTTTAAGCAGATAGTTACAATTATTTGTCCTGTGGCTTCACTTACACTCGGTCTTTCCATGTATTTTCCTGCAGTATCATCAGTCGTAATTACTGTACTTCTTTCAACAAATTTTGATCATCTTAAACCTGATCTAATAGAAAAAATGAAATATACCCTATATATTTCTGCCGGTTGTATTGCCGTTTTTATAATCAGAGATATTATTGGATTCGGCACAATAACACTTCCAGCCTGGCAAGACATCTATGTAATTACATTGCCTGTCATATTTAAAAAGATTTCCCTTGGAGCATTTATTGCAACAATACCAGGATGTCTCATTATTTCCGGCATTGTTCTCGGTTTGATTAAACCAGTACAAAACCCGCAGGAGGATAATAATGCTTAGTACAATTATTTATTACCTTATCTCCTGTTCGCTGATTCTTTACTACGGAGTTGGAATCAACAGACTTTTGACTTTAAGAAAAGATTTTAAAACTTTCATAAAGAGCATATGTAAATCTCTCATCATTACTGTTGTAACTTCTACATTTACTTTTTTCTCAATTAAGATTGCTCTGGCTCCTTTAGGTTTAATCGAGCTTTTTCCGCTTGTTTCAGTTCTTTTCTTTGCAGGAATAAGCTATTTCATTCATTCTGTAATTAAGACTACACCAATGGATCTTACTGAAGATTATGCTGTTCCTTACCTTATTTCTATGATCAGTATTCTTGAAAGTCATGGAATTTTAACAATTCTTCTAATAAGTATTTCCGGTGTAGCAGGCTTCTACATTACAGGTCTGCTTCTAGCTTCATTCCGCTATAGATTCTGTCTCTACGAAAAAAATCAGGGGTTTAAACCTTTAAGCATACTTCTTATAGGCCTGGCACTTTTGTTTATAGGTCTATACAGCTGGAATGCTTCCTGGCTTACAATCGGAATTGGAAATCAGTTTTAACCACAGTTCCAGGATTTACTAAAAAAAATTCTTTCCAGACTGACTGCTTCTATCGGCGACAGAGCTTTCGGGGATTGTCCAAGGGTTAAGTTTAAATATCTTTCGTTTTTCTATCTAAATTGTTAGATGAATTTTAAAAGCCAGACTTTATTTTAACCTATTACCAAACCAGTCTATGTCCCCATTATCAATTCTTTTCCTTGTCAAAATAGCTTCCCTATAAACTTCTCCAAATAATCTATCATAATAAGCGTTCATTATCTTGTTTTTGTTCTCTTTTAGTTCTTCCCATCTAAGGGTAGGGCATCGTTGATAGACATATTCAAGAACTTCATCTTCAGATTTCCCGGACTCCATTAATGCAGGGATTGTTTTTATTTTGTATTCAAGTTCTCTTCTATGGACTTCTTTATACTTTTTACTCTCAGATTCAAACTTTCCTGGTGTAAGTATTTCTATTTGTTTAATTACAGATTTATCAAAAAGGCCTATAGAAGGTGCAACTGTATAATACTCATTGTATTCAAAATTACAATTTTCATCCTCTGTAGCCTCATAATTAAAGAACCCGTGATAGCCTAAGTTTTTCAAAGTATCTGCAAGAAGTTTACGGTTTGGTTCCCCTAATAAAGTCCAGTCACGATAAACTATAATGTCTTTTATTGATTCCCAATTTGCATCATTTAATTTCAAAGTCTTTTTTAACAAATTTAAGTCATAGTCAGATTGAGCATTAAACACATTGATTTCTTGACCAATTATAAATTTTCTAACAATCCCAAAATCATTTTCAAATTTTCTTGCATACCTAATAGCATACATGAAACTTGTTGTTATAAAATACCAAGGAAAATTCCCATTTAAGGCATCAGATTCGTTATCTTTACTTATTGTTCCATGATAATAAATTCTTGACCTATTCGTTAGTTTTTGTTCATTATAAATCATGCTTAATTAGTTCCTTATTCAATTATTTACCAATAAAGTCTTTATTATTCGTAGCACGAGCAACCTTGCCTTTATGCCACCAACGGAATTGCAGGTCTAATTGGGATTTTCTTACTTAAAGAAATCTTGTTTGTTGTGAAAACAAAATCAGCAAAAATAGTTGTCTTTTCTGAGTAACTTTCTTTTGCGTAGTTCAGGAAATTATGCCATACCAAGTAATTCTTTAGATACTTTGTTGAAACGCCATGAAATCTTTTGATAAAGTTCTTAAGCATACTGTGATAGCTGTTAATGTGTTGAATGTGGTAAATCCCAAGTTTAGATTTACCTGTTTTCAACTGAATCAATTCAAGTTCGTTTGTTTTTGCCAAATCTACATACGAATTCATATCGTCAGTGCAAAGCACCGAATTAGAAGCTATACGATTAGCGACAAATTCATCACTAATAATGTAGGAAGAATTTTCAGTTTGTCAAAAAAATTCTTTCAATTAGCAACACTTTTTACAGACATAACCTTTAAATAAAACCATGTCTAGGGACAATAATAACAGTAAGGACATAACATTTGAAATCAATACACACTATTAGATTTGTAAACTAAAGATAATAAAAGATTTTAGGGTAAATTAAGAAATGTTTATAATATATAATTGAAAATGGAGGAACTGATTATGGAATCTTTAGAAAAATTGAACAAATCTTATGTTGTTGAGTATCGTTCAAACGCAATTTGTTCCCCGCTGTATGTAAGAAAGCGAAATACTTATGAACAAGGAAGTTCTGATAGATGGGTATCTTTTGAAGAAGCTATAAAGATTGTAAAAGAGAAAAACCTATTTTTTTCGGCTGAGGGCTCTGCATTCAAGTCAAGTTGGGATTTAGCAGTTGAACTTAATTACATGTTAGGGTTAGATAATTGTAATCGTCCTAGAATGGTTTTCTACAACGCAAAAAAGAACAATACTAGGGTTCCAGAAGAAGTATTTGCTCAAATCTCTGAAAAGACATTAAACGACTGGTACGAAAGTCTTTATAAAGATTAATCTGGATAATCAGTCATGCCATCAGCCTTTCTTTCTTCTACATTTGACTGCATGTTCTGCAAGGCATCCAGGATTTTATGTCGCCAGATAGTCTTTGCAAAGAAATCTTTGAATGATTCCTTTGTGACCATTCTTTTTGATACTGAATGAATTGCAGCGTGGACAAGAAATTCCTTTCTCAGACTTTTTGGACTAAAGAAAGTCCTCGAATCCGTTGAAATCAAATTCCAAAGATTCGAGGAAGTTTTTTACAGAATTAAGTTCTATCTTCGAAAGCGATTTTAATGTCTTGAAAAGTTAATTCAAATTCATCACTAATAATGTAGGAAGAATTTTCAGTTTGTCAAAAAATTCTTTCAATTAGCAACACTTTTTACAGACATAGCCTTATTTTTCTTTAATTTTTTTTATCTCTGGTGTAAAATTAAAGTCTGAAACTTTAAAAAGGAGGTTTGGCAGTAAATGAAATTATTAAATATCTGTATGTCACTTACTGTCAATTCAACTGTCCTTTCTTCCGGCAGTACACTTGAGCAGCAGTATCTTGATGTATTTAAGCCGATTATTTCTCAGCTTTATGAAACTCCAGAAAGGAAAATGACCTTTTCCTTTTCTGGCCCTCAGCTGGAATTTCTAGAAAAAAAACATCCTGAATTCCTTCAGATTTTAAGGGAGCTTGTAGCCCGGAAACAGGTTGAACTGCTTGGTGGTGGATATTTTAATCCTGTCTTTCCATTTCTTTGTCCAATAGACAGAACTGGCCAGATAGAACTTTTAACTAGTGCATTAAGACGTGTAACAGGAAAAAGACCAAGAGGAATGTCAATTTTAAGTTCCGTATGGGACAATTCCCTGATTCCTTCATTTTCAAATTGTGGTATGGAATGGGTTCAGCTGGACAGTTCACTTATACCACCTAAAAAACGACATTTTCTTCCTCACATTTTAAGCGAACAGGCAAAATCACTAAAAGTTCTGCCGACTTACAGAAACCTGCTTCCTTCCGAAAAAGATGACCCTGAAGACTGGTTAAACGGTCTTATAAAACATATTGTCAAAAATACAAAAAATGACTCATACAATGATTACACAGAAGAAAGGGTAATTTCATTTAACTTTGAACCTGAACTAATGAAGCAGCTTCTGGAAAGAGGTTGGTTTACAAAACTAACAGAGGTTATCAATTCTGAAAAATTCAAGGACAAGGTTCGATTAACTCTTCCAACTGAATATCTGACAAGGGCCAATGAATTTATTCCTTCATTTATCAATGCAGGAATTCGTGATGACATTGCTAAATGGTCCTATACACCATACGAAGCTGAAGAAAACAAATCCGGATATCCAGTTACAGTTAATAACTTTTTAATGACATACCCACGATGCCGTGCCCTTTACAACAGAATTATTTATATTTCTATGCTTATCTCAAACTGTCATGGTGACAAAGCTCGAAAAAATTCCGCAAGAGAAGAACTGTGGAAAGCTCAATCTGGAGAAGGTTTAATCTGTTCTCCGCTGGGTGTATTTGCCAATAATGCCATGCGACAGTCTGCATACAGAAGCCTTACACTGGCAGAAAAATATATTCGTGAGGCTGAGACCTTTAAGGAATCTGTAACTTCATTTGATTACAATTCTGACGGACACAAGGAATACATCTGTTCCATGGAAAAATATACGGCCTGCATTAGTCCACGGGCCGGAGAAATTAACGAGCTTAACATAATTACAAATACCGGTAATTATGCAGATAACCTTACAAGAATTGAAAAGTTTGATAAAGTCTCTGACAGATATGAACGGGGTCTTTTTGTTGATCATGTTTTCAGTAAGGATGAATTTGCTGATTATAAAAAAGGTACCCCAACAGGATGCGGAATTTTTTCACAGGTACTGTTCCACGAGATTGAGTTTTCTGGTCTTAAAAAAGAAATTAAGCTCCAGGGTAAGGGATTATATTCATCAAATCAGCTTCCTGTAAGCCTGAGAAAAAAGTATTCTCTGAATTCAAACGGACTTTCAGTTCAGTATATTCTTAAAAATGAAGGACCAATTTCTTTTAAAGGCGTTTTTGTAGTTGAGTCCAACTTTGCACAGACAGATTTTACAACAGCGCTGACTAATTCATATAAAGTTGACCTGATCAGTAATGAAAACGGTATTACTTACGACCAGATAACAAAACCTGCTTCACAGAAGAATGTTTCTTTTGTACAGATTACAGACACAGCAAGTAATATTTCATTTGTTTATGAACCTAATGAAGAAGCCGGTATAACCTGCCGCCCGCTATACTTTAAAAGACCAAGCGTAGATTCCTCAAATCCTCAGTATTCTGGAACAACTTTTGTAGCATCACTATTCTGGGATGTTGATCTTCCTGCCGGGCTTGAACTTGAAAAAACTATCAACTTTACAATAATCACACCTAAAAAACGCAGAACAAAGAAATAACGCGTTAGGGATTGGAGCACCGGCAAAGCCGTCCCATCAGGGATGGAGCGATAGCGGAAGTGCGGAAAGCCCGGCCCGGAACGAAGTGCCGGGAAACGCCCCTTTGTACAATTCCGTTAAATTCACTATAATTCTTTATTATGAATAACATTAAAACAAAACGCTTAATCACTTCGGCTCTGCCTTATGTAAACAATATTCCTCATCTTGGAAACCTTATCCAGATGCTTTCTGCAGACGTTTTTGCCCGCTACTGCCGTTCAAGAGGCTACGAAACTATGTATGTTTGTGGTACTGACGAATACGGTACTGCTACAGAAACTAAAGCCTTGCAGGAAAACAAAACTCCCCGTGAGCTCTGCGACTATTACTATGCAATTCACAAGGACATTTTCGAATGGTTCCACATTGCTTTTGATAAATTCGGCCGCACTTCTAACGAAGAATGTACTGAAATTACTCAGCGTATTTTTAAAGAACTGGACGAAAACGGCTTTATTAAGGAACACACTTCAAAACAGCTTTTCTGTACTAAGTGTAACATGTTCCTTGCTGACCGCTATGTAGACGGAACCTGTCCAAAATGTGGCGCAACTGATGCCCGCGGTGACCAGTGTGATTCCTGCGGAACTTTGCTTGACCCGACACAGCTTCTGGAACCAAAATGCCACACATGCGGTTCAACTCCTGAAGTTCGCGAAACAAAACACCTTTACATTGACCTTCCTTCAATCGCTCCAAAGCTTGAAAGCTGGATGGAAAAGGCAAGTGTAGAAGGAAAGTGGGCTCCAAACGCAATTCAGATGACTAAAGCATGGATCCGTGACGGTCTTAACGAACGCGC
>JAZQNJ010000110.1:0-35449 GCA_045627285.1 Treponema sp.
AAGTTACGTATGCCTGAACCTTACAAAGGAAAAGGTATTCGTTATGAAAATGAAGTTATCAGACGCAAAGTCGGTAAGACTGGCGTAAAATAAGGTGTAGCATATGTTGAAGAAACTTAATGATAAAGCAAGAAAGCGCCTGCACCGTAAGGTTCATATTCGTAAATCTGTTTACGGAACAGCTGCAAGACCACGTTTAACTGTAACTCGCAGTAATGCTAACCTTTACGCTCAGGTTATTGATGATGATGAAGGCAGAACATTAGCTTCTATTTCTACATTAGAAAAGGAATTTGCTGCACTTAAGCCAAATACTGAAGGTGCTGCAAAACTCGGTGAAGCTCTTGGAAAACGCCTCCAGGAAAAGAATATTACAACTGTAGTTTTTGACCGCAACGGATATCTGTATCATGGTGTTGTAAAGGCCCTTGCAGATGGAACTCGTAAAGCCGGGATCATTTTCTAGGAGAGTCTAATGGAACGCCAGAACAAGTTCGAAAAAGATAGAGAACAGAAAGAATTCGTTGAAAAACTTGTTAGACTGAATCGTACATGCAAAACTGTAAAAGGTGGACGCCGTATGTCATTCTCAGCTCTCACAGTTGTAGGCGATGGAAAAGGACGCGTTGGATACGGATTTGGAAAAGCAAATGACGTATCTGAAGCTATCAGAAAGAGTATTGATAAGGCAAAGAGAAACCTCATTACTGTTCCAGTAAAGAATGGTACTCTTCCACATGAAATGCTTGGAAATTACAAGTCTTCTTCAATCCTGTTAAAGCCAGCTTGTGCCGGTACTGGAATCATCGCAGGTGGTCCAGTTCGTGCAATTATGGATGCAATTGGAGCAACAGACGTAATTTCTAAGTCATTGGGATCATCAAGCCCTGTCAATGTAGTACGTGCAACATTTAATGCTCTTGAAGGTCTTATGGACGCAAAAGCTGTTGCAGCTAACAGAGGTAAGTCTCTGCAGGAAATGTGGGGTTAATCATGGCTAAGAAAATCAAGGTTACTCTCGTAAGAAGTACAATTGGACAGAAACCAGCTAAGGTTGCAACAGTTCGCAGCCTTGGTCTCAGAAAGATTAATTCTTCAAATGTTCTTGAAGCAACTCCAGCTGTTATTGGTATGGCTGAAGCTGTATCACACCTGATCACAATCGAGGAAGTAAAATAATGGCAGATTTCATTTTGAATGCACCAGAAGGTGCTAACAAGAAAAAGCGCATTGTTGGTCGCGGTTCTTCATCAGGTCGTGGAACAACTGCAGGAAAGGGAAACAAGGGACAGCAGTCTCGTTCAGGTGGAAAAACATACGTAGGTTTCGAAGGTGGACAGATGCCACTTTACCGTCGTATCGCTCACCGTGGTTTCTCTAACTACCCATTCAAGAAAGAATTCGTTGTAGTAAACGTAGCTTTGCTTGAAGAAAAGTATTCAGCAGATGAAACAGTAAACAAAGAAACACTTAATGCTAAAGGATTAATCAGTAAGGTTGATTCACTTGTTAAGATTCTTGGTACTGGCGATTTAACAAAAAAACTTACAGTTGAAGTAGATAAAGTTTCTGCATCTGCAAAAGCTAAGATCGAAAAAGCTGGCGGTTCTGTTAAAGAAACTGTTGCTGAAGAAAAATAATTAAATAAGTACCGGAGACACACATGGCAAACAATCCGATTGTAAATATGTTTAGAATTAAAGAGCTGAGAAATCGTATGCTCTTTACATTAGCCATTCTTGCATTGTTCCGTCTTGGATGCGTGCTGACAATTCCAGGCATCAATGCACAGGCTCTTACCACTTACTTTAACGGTCTCGCTAAAAATGGTGGAAACGCATTTGCTAGTTATATGGACTTTTTTGCCGGTGGTGCATTCTCTAATTTCTCTGTGTTCATGCTTGGTGTAATGCCATACATTTCGACACAGATTATTTTGCAGCTTGCGCTGATTATTTTCCCATCTCTTAAACGTATTGTTCAGGAAGATGGCGGTCAGCGCAAATTTGCAGCTTGGACTAGAATTGGTACAGTTATTGTCTGTCTTGTTCAGTCCTCAGCTGTAACTGTTTACGCAAGAAGCATCCCAGGTGCTACTGATACAGTACTTGGTGATGGCATTGCGTTCCTGCTGCTTGCAATGCTCACTGTTACTACAGGAGCTATGATTACTGTATGGCTTGGTGATCAGATCACAGCTCACGGTATTGGTAATGGTATTTCTATCCTTATCTTTGCTGGTATCGTAGTTCGTCTTCCACATGCTGTAATTGAACTTGTACAGAAGGTTCAGTCACACACAATCAACCCTGTTGCAGTTATCGTAGTAGTTTTGATGTTCTTCGGAATTATCGCACTTGTAGTTTACGAACAGTCCGGCGAACGTAAAATTCCAGTAAATTATGCTAAACGCGTAGTTGGACGGAAAATGTACGGTGGACAGAGTACTTATATTCCATTCAAAATTAATCCATCGGGAGTTATACCTGTAATTTTTGCTTCTTCGTTCCTGACATTCCCGTTGCAGATTATATCAAGTGTTGGTGCAAATAAAGCTTCAGCCCCTTGGGTAACAAAGCTTTCAACAATTCTGCAGCCAACAGGTTTGACATATAATGTTTTATTAGTAGTTCTTATTGTATTCTTTGCATACTTCTACACACAGGTAACACTGAACCCCACAGAAATCGCAAAGAATATTCGTGAGAATGGTGGTTCTATTCCAGGAATCCGTGC
Organism: Treponema sp.; assembly: GCA_045627285.1. Taxonomy (GTDB): domain Bacteria; phylum Spirochaetota; class Spirochaetia; order Treponematales; family Treponemataceae; genus Treponema_D. The sequence continues at coordinate 2,737 of JAZQNJ010000110.1, forward strand.
TGATCAAACAGAAGATTATATGCAGAAGGTTTTAAACCGTCTTGTATTACCTGGATCACTTTATCTTGCTGCTATTGCAGTATTGCCAACAGTTATTCAGATTCTGTTCAAGTTTCCTACATCAATTGCAATGTTGATGGGTGGTACTTCACTTCTGATTCTGGTAGGTGTTGATCTTGATACAATGAGTCAGGTAGAAGCTCTTCTTAAGATGCATCATTCTGAAGGCCTCGTTAAGAAGGGTAAATTGCGTTCAAGAAATCTTTAGTAAATTAATAAAAAAAAATATCGAATTTACAAGATTTCTATAGAACAATAATGGGATTTTGTGGTAGATTATATAACCCGAATTGTAATTCATTGCGAATTGCTATGATTCGGGTTAAAGCACATTTTCCCTAGGGGGACTTTTTATGAAAGTACGAACCAGCGTAAAGCCCATCTGCGATAAGTGCAAGGTTATCAAAAGAAACGGCGTAGTACGTATCATTTGTGTTAATCCAAAACACAAGCAGAGACAGGGTTAAGGAGTAACAGATGGCTCGAATTGCGGGAGTTGACCTCCCTAATAAACATGTCGTTGTTGCATTGACTTATATTTACGGTATCGGTCGTTCATCTGCACAATCGATTTGTGAAAAATGTAAGATCAATCCTGAGAAGATGATGAATGATCTCGATCAGGATGAGCAGGCTAAACTTCGTTCAGTTATCGATACTGAATACAAAGTTGAAGGACACCTTCGCTCAGAAATTGGTCTTAATATCAAGCGTCTTATGGACATTGGTTGCTATCGTGGTCTTCGTCATCGCAAAGGTTTGCCAGTTCGTGGTCAGCGCACACGCACTAATTCACGCACTCGCAAAGGAAAGAAGAAGACAGTTGCTAACAAGAAAAAGGCTGTCTGATAGGACGGAGGATTTAATTAATGGCTACCGTAAAAAAACGAAAGGAAAAGAAGAGCGTATACGAAGGAAAAGTATACATCCAGGCTACGTTCAACAATACTATCGTAACAATTACAGACTTGAATGGAAATGCTCTTTCATGGGCTTCTTCAGGTGGACTTGGCTTCCGTGGAGCAAAAAAATCAACTCCATTTGCCGCACAGACAGTTACAGAAACTGCTGTTCAGAAGGCAGTAAGCTATGGTCTTCGTGAAGTACACGTATTCGTAAAGGGACCAGGAATGGGACGCGAAAATGCTGTTCGTGCTCTTGGTGCTCTTGGATTGAAGGTAAAATCAATTTCTGATGTTACTCCAATCCCACACAACGGATGTCGTCCACGTAAGACTCGCCGTATGTAATACAAACCATAAAAATGGATGTTCTTTGCGTCCATTTTTGTTGTTTAATTACATTGTTTGTAGTGTTAGGGTTTTCCTGAAAATTGTCAGGAAAAGTAGAATTTTTTGCTCATTGTTGAGCGTAAACCTTAAAAAGGAGTTCAGATGGCTCGCAAAAACCTGCTGAAAGGTTTTAAAAAACCAAAAGGCATTACATTTGAACATCTCGAAACAAATCCGAATTATGGAAAATTTATCGCACATCCATTCGAACCTGGATTTGGTACAACAATCGGTAATACTCTCCGACGTGTACTTCTTTCTTCGATTCAGGGATATGCAGTAACTTCCGTAAGGATTACTTCATACGATGCTGAAGGTGTTCCCCGTGTAATTCAGAGTGAATTTGATCCTATTGCAAATGTTTCTGAAGATACACTTGAAATCTTGAATAGCTTGAAGATGATTCGCTTTAAGCTTCCAAATGATTTAGAACAGAATACACTTCTTTTCGAATTTAAAGGACCTGGAACTGTAACAAGTAATGACTTTGCTAAAGAAGGTGAACTTGAAGTTCTTACAAAGGATGTACCAGTTTTCACAATGATGGATGGTGCAAATCTTAGTATCGAAATTCAGGTTGATCTCGGAAGAGGTTATGTTCCTGCTGAGGTTAACAGTGCTTATATTGAAGTTGTTGGAACTATTCCAATGGATTCAATTTTCTCTCCAGTTCGCAAGGTAAAATATGCAATTGAACCTTGTCGTGTTGGTGAAAGAAACGATTACGATAAGCTGGTTCTTGAAATTTGGTCTGATGGAACTATTGCTCCTGAAGATGCACTTGCAGAAGCTGCTAAGATTGCTAAGGATCATTTTTCAATCTTTGTTAACTTCAACGACAATGATGTTTCAAGTGCAGACGATATGGATGAAGGTGATGAAAGAGTTCGTTCATTGCTTAATACTCCTGTAGAAGAACTTGAACTTTCAGTTCGGTCTTCAAACTGTCTTAAAAATGCTAATATCCGAACAATCGGTGAATTAACAAAGAAGACAGAAGATGACATTGCCAAGACAAGAAATTTCGGAAAGAAATCGCTTACTGAAATTAAAGAAAAGCTCCTTGAATGGAACCTGACCCTTGGAATGACAGATTACAGTCATCTTAAAAATGTAAATTTGGCAAATCCAAAGCAAAAGGAAGAATCCAATGAATCATAGAAATGGTTTTAATCCTCTTTCACGCACATCAGCACATCGCCGTGCTATGTCACGCAACATGGTAACTTCACTTTTCAGATTTGAACGCATTACAACTACTTCAGCAAAAGCTAAAGAAGTTCGTAAAGCTGCTGAAAAACTGATTACACGCAGTAAGGTTGATACAGTACATAACCGTCGTATCGCTGCTAAGTTCATTCAGGATGAAAAAATCTTGAATAAACTTTTCACTGAACTGGGACCTCGTATGAAGGATCGTAAGGGTGGTTACACTCGTATCCTTAAAATTGGTTTCCGTCAGGGTGATGCTGCAGATATGGTTATTCTTGAACTGGTTGATTACAAACTCTCTGGTGAAGAATCAAAAGAAAAACCAGCTGCAAAAGCTAAAAAAGCAGAACCTAAAGCAGAAAAAGCTCCAGCAAAAAAAGCTGCAGCTAAAAAGGCACCTGCTAAAAAAGCAGCTCCTGCTGCTGAAGAAGCAAAGTAAGGAGTTAATCTATGTCTAAAGCACATCGTGGATCTGGAATTCGTAGCGAAGCAAATCACGGACGTGGTAAATGCGCTCGCTGTGGTAAAGAAGATATTAAAGTTCTTTACGAAAAAGAAATTGATGGTGCAAACGTAAAAGTATGTAAATACTGCAACGCAGCCCTCAAAAACATTGCAAGAGTAGATGCTAAAAAAGCTAAAGCTGCCGCTCCAGCTGCAGAAACAGCTCCTGCAACAGAAGAAGCACAGGCATAAGTTAAACTTTACCTGTCTACGCCGTCCTGCAATTTGCCAGGGCGGCATTATTTTTTTAAATAAATTTAACCCTAATAAAAAAGACTTCAGAAAATTTCTGAAGTCTTTAACAGAGAACCTTAAGTATTTTAGTGTTGTGTTTTGCTAATTTTGCGCCAAACGTTCCCCAAGCTTTGCGATTTCTGTAATTGCGGAAGAAATCTGTTCTGCCCCAGTGGAAGCTCCACGAAGTTGAGTTGAGATTTCTTCTGATGATTGAACTTGTTCTGTAATTGAGTTTTTGATGCTTTCAGAAAGACTGGCAATTTTCTTAATGGCGGCATTTGTTGAGTTTATTACTTCTTCTGTCTGCTTTGTGTTAATATTGTTTCGGTCAACAAGCTCCTGAATTGCAGCAGTTGAGGAAACTGTCTGGGCAGCTAAGGATTTTACTTCTTTTGCAACTACGCTAAAACCTCGTCCTGCGTCTCCTGCATGAGCAGCTTCGATGGCGGCATTAAGGGCAAGTACATTAGTTTTTTCAGCAATGTCATTAATCATATGAACTGCATTTGTAATCTGTTCTGTGCTTTCAACCAGTGTTTCGATTGAATAGTTTGCTTCAGTAATCATTCTGTTTGCTGCAGAAACTGTTTCTGTAACAATCGAGATGTTTCCGGAAATGTCTTTAATACTTGATGCAAAGGATCCCATTGAATTTGAGATGGTTGTAATGTTTCCAGAAATTCCTTCTGCCTGAGAGGATACTATGTCGGCTTTTTCTGTCATGGCATTCATTGTGCCTTCCATAACTGCCCGGCTTTTGTTACGGTCTTTTAACAGAAGAGCACTGTATAGTGAACAGGAAATTTGGTCTCTCAGTGTGGCATAAGCTACACCGTTATCGTTTTCGCTTTCGAATACAATGTAACCTAGGAACTGATCCTGATAATGAAGGGATTCAACTTCAAAAACACAGAAGTCACTTGTATTGTTGATTTTAGTTGGTATGATTTCTTCAGTTTTAAAAACAATTCCCTCTTCAGGTAAGCTTACTTGTTCGCCGTTTTGTACTGCAAGAATAAGTGTGCTTTCTTCAGGAACAATGTGGTTGGATTCTGTATATTGACAGTTTTTGTATAAAGCAAGATAGCAGCCTTTTATTCCGATTTTTGAAAGAGATTTTGTGATGATTTTTTTTAACTGATCAATATCTGAACATGCAAGAATGTCGGTACTTATTTGGCGAAGTGTTGATTCTTTTCTGGCTTCAAGAAGGTTTGTCTGTTTCTGAGTTCGGTAATCAAATTCATTAATAAGAATACGTGCCTGCTGAAACAGGTTTTCCGCTTTTAAAGAATATGTTGATCCTGACAGGGAAGGCAATGCTTTGTTGCGTAATGCTGAAACAAGATCCTGCCATACTGAGAATTCTTTTGTTATTGTAATAAATGTGTTAAGTCCCTTGGACATTGTTGGGATGAAGCTGTCCTTTGATTTTGAATCCAGGAGGTTTGAAACGAAGGCTGAAATGATTTTTGTTGTAAATTTCTCAAAAAACTGGTTAGTTGCCTGATTTGAGAAGCGGCTTTCGCTTACAACATTCATCATTTTTTCTTTTACCTGTGACTGCCACTTTGAGCTGTTGAAAAGTGAAAGTATGTCAGTCTCTGAAAGTTCTGAAGATGATTTGCTTCCGAACAGAGAAAACTTTCCGGTTTTTTCTGGGGTTGTATCATGTGAAAAACTGGCGTTTTGTACAGAAAGTGATGTACAGCCGCAGGATTCGCCCATTACAAGTCTTGTACTGTAACGGTATTCGTCTGGTACTGCCCCATCATTTAAGAGTGTTTTTAGTGTTTCGTAACCTTTCTGACCCTGTCCATAAAATGGCATTTCTACAGTTGTAATGGGAGGGTTACTCCATGCTGCATCATTTGTACCGTTAAAACCGCAGACAGCAATGTCATGAGGTACGGAATATCCTTTTTTAATGAGCTGTTCCTGTGCACCGATGGCAACGTTGTCACCCACAGCTACAATTGCCTGAATGTCCACACCTGGAATAAATCCTTTTTCAAGGAAAGCATCGACTGCTTTAGCTCCGTCACTGATAGCCCATCCGCCGGGTGGAGAAATTAAATCTTCGTTAACAGCAATTCCATGATTTTGTAGACCTTCAATGTAACCCTCAAAACGTTCCTTTGCGTAAACGTGAGTTTCAGGTCCCCGGATGAAGGCAATTTTTGTAAACTTATGAACTTCGATAAGGTGGTCCATAAGTTCCATTTCTCCGGTGCGACAGTCTGTAATGATTACAGGGTGTCCTTCCATTTTGAATGTCATACAAACTAAAGGAGTTTTTACGAATTTTCTGTAGTAATTGGTTGTTTCCTGATCAACGTCTGAAGATGCCCATGAAATTACTCCTGAAAAAGAAGAATCCTGAATAAGATGATAAATAATAGAACCTTGTCCTTTGTTTAATACAGGTCCTCTGAATGTAATTAGGGGTCTGTTATCATTTTTACAACCGTTCACGATTCCTTCCCACATGTTTCGGCCTGTGGCATCTACAAGTGAACGAGTCAAAAAGGCAATTGCATTTTTATTCATATTAGTTCCTCATTAGGGCATTTTGTTTAATTTTACTATATACATAACAAAAAATAAAGAAATAGTTATTTTTAAACCGGAGAGTTTAAGTTTTTTGTCTTTACTAATTTTAATAAAATAATTAACTTTAAGAATGATGGAATTTATTCCTAGAAAATCGCTTGGAGGAAAATATGAAAAAAGTTGTTGAAGTGGTTGCTTTAGCAATGGCTGGTCTTCTGGTTTTTACAGGTTGTGGTGAAAAATCAGCTGACTCAATTAAAATTGGTGCTATCGGTCCTCTTTCTGGTCCAGTAGCTGTTTACGGTGTTGACTGTAAAAATGGTATTGAACTTGCAGTTGAAGAAATTAATGCTGCTGGTGGTATTAACGGAAAGAAAATTGAAATCGTAAGTGAAGATGATGAAGGAAATCCAGAAAAATCAGTAAACGCTTACAAAAAAATCGTAACAAAAGATAAGGCAAAATTCATTGTTGGTTCTCTTACTTCTGGTTGTACAATGGCTATTGCTCCATTGGCACAGGCTCAGAAAGTAGTTCTTATTGCTCCAGCTGCTACAGCTCCTGCAATTACAGATGCCGGTGATTATGTATTCCGTGCATGCTTTATTGATCCTTTCCAGGGTACAGTAGGTGCTAAATTTGCTGCTGAAACTCTTGGTTCTAAAAAAGCTGCAATTCTTTATGATATCGGTAATGACTACTCTGTAGGTCTTACAGACAACTTTGTAAAAACATTTGAAGCTGCAGGTAATTCTATTGTTGCAAAAGAATCTTACAGCACAGGTGACAAAGATTTTAATGCTCAGCTTACAAAAATTAAAAACTCTAATCCAGATGTTGTATATCTTCCAGATTACTACGGAACTGTAGCTCTTATTGCAAAGCAGCTTCGTGCACAGGGTATTAACACTCCAATCGTTGGTGCTGATGGATGGGATGGTCTTACAGACAATGCTGGTGATGAAGTTCTTAACGGCTTCTACTCAAATCACTATGCTGCTGACTCAACAGAAGGAGCAGTTAAAAAGTTCGTAGATTCTTACAAAGAAAAGAATGATGGAAAAACACCAACAGCTTTTGCTGCTCTCGGATATGATGCAGTTTATATGCTCAAGGATGCTATTATTGCTGCTGATTCTACTGACTCTACAAAGGTAAGAGATGCTGTAATGGCAACAGACAGCGATTATGTAACAGGTCACGTAACATTTGATGAAAAACGTAACCCAATCAAATCTGCTGTTATGGTAGAACTTGTAAAAGATAACGGAAAGCTCGTAACAACATACAAAACAACTGTTAATCCATAAGTTCAGGCATAAAATGCTGTAACTGACAAAGGCGTCAGTCTCCAGGTGAATATTCCGGAGACTGACGCCTTTTTTTATTTAGCGTTGATATAGCCCGGATTGAAGTGGTGGTACAACCCGAAAGGGTCGAAGCGGCAGCGGAGCCACGGAAAGCCGGAGGTTAGAACTGATGTGCTGCCGTTTACTAAAAACACGGTAACCGTTATTATTAAAATGAAAAATTATTGATTATTTTGGAGGATAAGTTGAACGGCTTTTCTATTTTTGTTCAGCAGTTTATCAACGGCCTTTCCCTTGGTAGTATTTATGCCTTGATTGCACTTGGGTATACAATGGTTTACGGTATTGTAAAATTGATTAATTTTGCCCATGGTGATGTTATGATGGTAGGGGCTTATGCCGGATATTTTGTTCTTTGTGCTATGGGAACAACTCCCCTGGGCATGACACTGGCATTTATTGCGGCTATGGTTTTTTGCGGTGTTCTGGGTCTTTCGATTGAACGCCTTGCCTACAGACCGTTGAGAAATGCTCCACGCCTTAATTCCCTTATTACAGCAATTGCTGTTGAGCTGATTCTTCAAAATGTAATGCGTGTTCTACCGTTTGTTGGTCCTGATCCACGGTCATTCCCTACAATGGCTACCAGAACATTCAGTTTTGGATTCGGTTCTATCAGTAATATTCAGATTATTGTTATTGTTCTCAGTGCAGTACTCATGGTTGTTTTGAACTACATTGTAAATTATACAAAAACCGGTAAAGCCATGCAGGCCGTAAGCTTTGATCTTGGAGCTTCAAGTCTTATGGGAATCAATGTTAATAAAATCATTGCTGCTACCTTTGTAATAGGATCTGTTCTTGCAGGTGCGGGGGGTGTATTATACGCCATCGCTTATCCTCAGATTGATCCTGTAATGGGATATATTCCTGGACTTAAAGCATTTGTTGCTGCCGTTCTTGGTGGTATTGGATCCATTCCAGGTGCAATGGTTGGTGGACTTATGCTTGGTGTTGCTGAAACTATGGTTAAGGCTTATTTGTCTTCTCAGTATGCTGATGCAATTTCATATTGTATTCTGATTGTAATTCTCCTTGTAAAACCAGCTGGTCTTCTTGGTAAAAAAATCCGTGTTAAGGTTTAAGGAGTAAAAGATGAATAAAAAAATACGAAATAATATTATTCTTTCAGTGATTGCAGTTGTTTCTGTTGTAATTCCTTTTGCTCTCATAAAACTGGAAGTTATTGATGCCTATACATCGCAAATCCTTACAATGGGAGCCCTTAATGCTGTTATGGCTTTAAGTGTAAACATGGTGAGCGGTATTGTAGGACAGCTGACTTTGGGACAGTGTGCGTTCCAGGCAATCGGTGCATATTCTGTAATTATTTTTTCTCAGGATCTGGGAATTCCTCTTCCTGTTGCCATGCTTATTGCTCCGCTTCTTGCGGCTGTATTTGGGCTTATTATCGGGTTTCCGACTTTAAAACTGGATGGGGATTACCTGGCAATTGTAACTCTTGCTTTTGGTGAAATCGTTAGAGTTGCTCTTGTAAATCTTAAAGCTGTAACTGGTGGTCCAAACGGTAAGAGTTTTAAATATAGTTTTATGCGTGATGATCTTTTCTGGGGTCCTGCTGTCAGCTATCTTGTAAGTGCCGGAATGCTTGTAGTCATAATAATTCTTCTTCAGAATTTTCTTCGTTCTACATACGGACGTGCAATTAAGGCTGTTCGTGAAGACGAAATTGCTGCTAATTCAAACGGCATCAATGTATTCAAATATAAGATGATTGGTTTTGTTATTGCCTCATTTATTGGTGGTATTGGCGGTGCTCTTTATGCTCCAATCGTTGGATTTGTAAAGCCTGATATTGCTTCATTCAACAACTCTGTAAATATGCTGATTTATGTTGTTCTTGGTGGAATGGGAAGTATAAGTGGAAGTGTTATTGCAGCTTTTGTTCTGACATGGATTCAGGAATTCCTCAGATTCCTCGGTAACTATCGTCTTCTTTTCTATCCGGTTGTTCTTATTGTTGTAATGCTGTTCCGTCCACAGGGACTTATGGGAATGCATGAACTTTCTTTTGTAAAGAGTTTTGAGTGGATTAAGGATAAAATCGTGAAAGGAAAAAAATCGGCTGCAAAAACTGAAAATGATGTTAAGGAGGGAAAGTAAATGAGTTCAGATAAATTGATTCTTCAGGTAAATGACCTTTCCATCGTTTTTGGCGGGTTGAAAGCTGTAAGCGATTTTAATATGGAGCTTCATCAGGGGGAGCTGGTTGGCTTAATTGGTCCAAACGGTGCCGGTAAAACTACTGTATTCAATATGCTGTCTGGTGTTTATACTCCTACAAACGGGCAGATAAACTTCTGGGATAGAAAGGGCAAGGTAAATACTGTAAACAAACTTAAGCCTTCCCAGCTGAATGTACTTGGTGTGGCAAGAACCTTTCAGAACATACGGCTTTTTGGAAATCTGACAGTTGCTGATAACGTAAGAATTGCCATGCACAGTCAGAGACAGGTGAATCCTCTTCAGGTACTTTTTCGTACTCCAGCTTTTAGAAAAGACGAAGAGCTGATGACAACAAGAGTCCGCCATCTTCTGAAGCTTTTTGGGCTTAGTGAAAAGGAAGAGGACCTTGCTTCAAATTTACCTTATGGTGAACAGCGAAAACTGGAAATTTGTCGTGCTCTTGCGGCAAACCCTTCTCTGCTTTTGCTTGATGAACCTGCTGCCGGTATGAACCCTCAGGAAACAAAAGAACTGATGGAGCTTATTGCTTTTATTCGAAAAGAATTTGACCTTACAATTCTTCTTATTGAACACGATATGAAGCTTGTTATGGGAATTTGCGAACGCTTATATGTTCTTAACTATGGTCGTGTTCTGGCAACTGGTCTTCCAGAAGAAATCAAGTCAAATCCGGAAGTTATTGCGGCTTATCTTGGTTCTGAAGCAGAAAGTTTATTGTAGTACAGGTAATTGATATGGCAGAAAATATTCTTGAAGTAAAAGATTTAGTTGTAAATTACGGGGCTATCCGTGCATTGAAAGGTGTATCTTTCGAGGTTAAACAGGGTGAAATTATCAGTCTTATCGGTTCAAATGGTGCTGGTAAAACAACAACACTTCATTCTGTTTCAAATCTTATTAAAAAGCAGAGTGGTTCTGTAATTTTTGACGGCGAAGATATTACTAATCTTCCTGCAGAACAGATTGTAAACCGTCGTCTTATTCATGTTCCTGAGGGACGCCGTGTATTTGCAAATCTTTCTGTGAAAGATAACCTTATGCTGGGTGCTTATACAAGAAAAGACAAAGCCGGAATAAAATCGGACCTGGAGCATGTTTTTGAACTTTTTCCGAGAATGAAGGAAAGAATTCATCAGGCAGCGGGAACTCTTTCTGGTGGTGAACAGCAGATGCTGGCAATGGGAAGAGGAATTATGGCAAATCCTAAGATTCTTCTTCTTGATGAACCAAGTATGGGACTGGCTCCGATTCTTGTTGACGAAATTTTTGACATCGTAAAAGAAATCAACAAAGAGGGAACAACAATTCTTCTTGTTGAACAGAATGCTTTTAAGGCCATGAGTATTGCTGATCGTGTTTATATTCTGGAAACAGGTGAAGTAAGCCTTTCAGGTCCTTCCGCAGAAATGATATCTAATCCTGCAGTAAAAGCGGCATATCTTGGTGGTTAATGTTTTCTTGCTTTATATTTAGTACGTGATAGAATTAATGACGGTAAACGCTTTTATGTAAAGGAGAATTGATATGAAAGTATGCGATTTAATGAGTAAAAACCCGATTTGTGTATCACCTGATACTTCTGTTACAGATGCGAAAGCACTGATGAAGAAAGAAAACATCAATAAGCTTCCTGTTCTTGATAAATCAAATACTCTTGTAGGTATTGTAACAAAGAACGACCTTAAAAAAGCTGACCCGTCAAGTGCATCGACTCTTGATATCTATGAACTTGGTTACCTGCTCTCGAAGCTCAAAGTTGAAAAAATTATGATTAAAGATGTGGTAACTGTTGATGCAGAAGAAGTTGTGGAAGAAGCTGCGAGAATTATGGCTGATAAAAAAATCGGTTGTCTCCCTGTTCTTTCTGACGGTGTTCTTTCTGGAATCATCACTGAAACTGATATTTTTAATTCTCTGGTAACACTTTTTGGTGCCCGTCATCCAGGTGTCAGGTGTATGATTGAGCTTGCTGAAAAGCCTGGTGAACTGGCTAAACTTACAGGAGCCCTTGCAGAAAAAAACGGAAATATTGTTTCTCTTGTTACAAGTGACGGTAAAGATGTTTCAAAACGCAACGTTACAGTAAAAGTTGGAAATATTTCAAAAGCAGAGTTTGAAGATATTCTTCGTTCGCTTGAAATTAAAATAATTGATATTCGTGAAACCCACTGAGTTTTTTGAATTAATGTTGGAAGGCCGCCACTATAGCGGTCTTTTTTTTGGTTAAAATTTTGTGCAAAAAGTGGACGACATCCACTTTAAAGCATTATCTTATATATATATGAACCGTAAGCTCAGACGAGATATTACTGAATTCTTAAGAAAGTATTTGAAGCCATTCTCTTTACATGAAATATCGCTGATTTTAGATGCCCTTGGACAGTCGTTTGATAAAGAGACAATTAAAGATTTTCTGGATATGAATGACTGTGTCTTTTGTCTCGAAAACAATCTTTACATTACAAGAGCCGGTGCTTTTACCGGGATGTTTTTCAGTTTTGAACCTACACAGCAGGAACTTGATCAGGAACTATTTACTCCAGGTGACAGATGTATGCCATTCGTTGATGACGAAATGTATGTCAGTTCTCTTAAATTTGAATACAATGGCAAATACCTTCCAAAGAAAATATTCAATACGGACTGTAATCTTGCAAGAGAGCTGTTTACCTTTTATGGCGATGAATACGTAAGTCAGTACGTAGGTACAGATCCTGCAAATGAGAATGAAGAAATTGGTGGTGCCACTTACGAACTGCCGCCAAAATTAAAGCTTACAGGTTTTTCACTTAAGAAGATAATTTCTGACACAGGTTTTCGAAAAGGTGACAGGCTTTTGTGTCGTGTCCGGGACTGGGACAAAGGAATAATTGAAGTTTTTCCTCAGATAAACCATAACAAAAATCTGTTTATTATTTGTGGTGAAAATTCTGACCGTCAGCGATGGAATTCTTTATTGGAAAAGGCTCTTTTGGATTGCTTTGATAAAATGGGACCATGCAAAACAATAGAGCAGCAGCTGAGTTATGCATTTTACGATAATCGTTCAAGGCTGTGTAATTCTGACTGCGGGTCAATTCATGAATTTCTGAAAAGCAGCACAAAAGTCGCAATGGAACTTTATGGAGTTGAGACACGGTTGTGGCGGAAGGGAGAAAATGTCCCTGTTGTAGGAAAATGGAATAATGGGGCCTTTTCTGGTGATGGAGAAGAAGACTGCACGCCTTTTATTACTCCTGAATTTGTAATTGACTGTCTCATAAAGGATCAGCTGTTTGAAAAAGTAGATGATGTGAATCTGATTATACAGAAGGCTGTTCACAATTCCATGATGCTTTCAGAAGAGGAAGAAAAGTTTCTTACATTGCAAATAATGAGTAGAAATGCTATATTACGGAAGCATTATAACTGGTTTGCAGATTTTGCGTGGGGCGACATTCGTCACAAGGCTCTGGGACTATATTCCAGAGTAGAAGAACTTGTTCTTGAAGTTGACGGGGTTGGTTCGCAGTTGGAACAGTTTCCTCAACAGGAACTTGCAGTTCTGGCTCAGTTGTATTCTCATATTTCTCGTATTCTTGAACTTCTTGCCAGTGGTGCAGAGTGTGAAGATGAAGAAAAAAATGCCCTTAAGATGTCACTTGAAGGAATGGAATACAGCTTTGATGATATCCGCGGTCAGTTAAGAATAGCCATCGACCAGTATCAGGCTGGACGTTTCAGGGTTCTTTAATGCTGGTTTTTGGCGGAGGTCGATTATGCCAGATGTTAACATTGGTGAATTTTTGAGACTTGGAGGCGTTTATCGCGGTATCCAGGGAGAATCACCTGTAGAAGCATTTAAGTCCATCTGTCAGACTGTTAATCTTCCTGCCGGCGTTTCTGGACAGCAGCTTTATGAAGCACTTTGTGCAAGAGAATCTGTTTTAAGTACTGCTGTTGGTAATGGAATTGCTATACCACATTCACAACAGCCTTTGGCAAAAAGCTTCGCAGACCAGAGAGTTTATATCTGTTATCTGGAAAATCCCATCAATATGAAAGCACTGGATAATAAAAGAGTGCACACAATGATCGTGCCTGTAAGTTTCAGTGTACAGAGTCATCTTCATATTATTTCAAGACTTGCACAGCTTTTAACAAAGACTGACTTTAGAAAAGCACTCGAGCTTAAGTATGATCTTAACGAATTATATCCGTTAATCCGTCAGCTTTAAGTTCGATTTGTTTATATATTTTTAAGAGGTATATTTATGGACAAAAATGGAATTGCTGCCGTAGCAAAATCAATTCGCAGCTTGTCAATCGATGCCATTCAGAAAGCAAAATCAGGTCATCCTGGCCTCCCGCTTGGATGTGCAGAACTTGCTGCAGTTTTGTACGGAGAAGTTCTTAAACACAACCCTGCTGATTCAAAATGGGCTGATCGTGACCGCTTTGTTCTTTCTGCAGGACACGGCTCAATGCTGCTTTATTCAATTCTTTACTTAAGCGGCTACAAAGTAACTCTGGATGATATTAAAAACTTCCGCCAGGTTGGTTCTGTTTGTGCAGGTCATCCTGAATACGGATGGACAGACGGTGTAGAAAATACATCTGGTCCACTTGGTCAGGGAATAGCTCTTGCAGTTGGTATGGCGATGGCCGAAAGCATGCTCGCTGCAAAATACAATACAAAAAATCATAAAATTGTAGATCATTACACATATGCACTGTGCGGTGAAGGATGTCTTGAAGAAGGTGTTTCTTCAGAAGCCTGTTCTTTTGCAGGGCACAACAAGCTCGGAAAACTCATCGTTTTCTATGATCAGAATAAGATTTCTATTGACGGTTCTACTGACATTACATTTACAGAGGACATAGGAAAACGTTATGAAGCTTATGGCTGGCAGGTTCTTAAAGGTGATATGTACGATGTTAAGGACCTTTTGAAGCTTATTGAAAAAGCAAAAAAATGTTCTGATAAGCCAACCCTCATTATGCTGAAGTCTGTAATCGGAAAATTTGCTCCAAAGCAGGGTACACCATCTGTACATGGTGAACCCCTTGGAGATGCTGATGTTGCAGAAACTAAGAAAAACCTTGGTATTAATCCAGAAGAATTCTTCTATGTTGATCCTGATGCACTTCGTTACTTCAACGATAAAAAGGCTGAATTTGCCAAGAAACAGGCTGACTGGAATGCAGAATTTGATGCCTGGTCAAAAGAAAATCCTGAACTGGCAAAACAGTGGAATGCTTCCATGAACGGGGAAGCTGATGGTTCTGCAGAGGATCCGGTTTATGAAGTTGGCGCCAGTGTAGCAACACGTTCTGCTTCAGGGGATATGATTAATACAATGGGTTACAGATATTCAAGTCTTGTTGGAGGTTCTGCTGACCTTAAAGGTTCTAATAAATCTGGCATGAAGTGTGATGGTGGTACATATACACCAGAAAATAGAGCTGGACGATCAATTGAATACGGTATTCGTGAATTTGGTATGGCTGCAGAGGCTGCTGGTATGAGTCTTCATGGAGGTATCCGTCCGTTTGTAGCAACTTATCTCGTATTCTCAGATTACATGAGACCTGCAATTCGTCTTGCTTCAATCATGAATCAGCCTGTAATCTATGACCTGACACATGATTCAATTTACGTTGGAGAAGATGGTCCAACTCATCAGCCTATTGAACAGCTGTCATCTCTTCGTGCAATTCCTGGGGTACAGGTTATTCGTCCTGGTGATGCTGAAGAAACTGTTGCTGCATGGCACATGGCTATGGAATCAAAAGATCATCCTGTTGTTCTGTCCCTTACAAGACAGAATGTTCCTGTTTACGCAAAGGAAGACGGCGAATGGAAAGAAAACATCAAAAAAGGTGGTTACATCGTAAAAGAAGGAGCTGGTGATCCTGATGTTACAATAGTAGCTACTGGTTCTGAAGTTTGCATGGCTCTGGAAGCTGCTGCAAAAGTTACAGGAAAGACCGTTCGCGTTGTTTCTGTAATGGATAAAAAACTTTTCGAATCCCAGGAAGAATCTTTCCAGACTAAAGTGCTGGGAGAATCAAGCCGTGTTATTATTGCTGAGGCAGGCTGCTCTACTGGCTGGGAAGGCTGGGTAACAGATAAAAAAGATTTATTTACAATCGACAGATTTGGTGAAAGTGGCCCGGGAAAGAAAGTTGCTGAAGCACTTGGTTTTACAGCAGATAAACTTGCTGAATTAATTAACGCATAATAATTAATTTTAAATAAAATCATATCAAAAAGACTGGTTTCAATGCTATAATATTGGAGTCAGTCTTTTTTTTTGAGGTAAAATATGGCTATTCAGGATTATTCAAGAGTTATTACAACTGACCCGGAGAAGTGTATTAACTGTCATCGCTGTATTTCTGTCTGTCCTATCAAAATGTGTAATGAAGTTTCAGGTGAATGTGTAACAGTTCGCCAGGACCTTTGTATTGGATGTGGAAAGTGTATAGAAGTCTGTCCTCACGGAGCACGCCATGGCCTTGATGATCTGGAATTATTCTTAAAAGATGCTTCATACGGAGAAAAAATTGTAGCTGTTATTGACCCTTCTATTCCATCAACTTTTAATGGTCATAACATGGAATTTAACGGGTGGCTGACTTCACTTGGTGTAGAAAAAATATTTGATGGCAGCTGGGGAGCAGAACTCAATACAAACTCAATAATCGAGCATATTAAAAAAGATAAACCAAGCCTTGTAGTTTCCCAGAGTTGTCCTGTAATTGTTTCTTATTGTGAACTTTATCGCCCTGAGCTTCTGCCATTCCTGTTGCAGAATTCCAGTCCCCTGGGGCATACAGTATCTTTCATTAGAAAATTCTACCCTGAATATGAAAAATACAAGATTGTTTATATTTCTCCATGTTATGCAAAGAAGACAGAAATGGAAGCAACAGGGCTTGGAGATTACAACGTAACATTAAAAGCTTTATCTGAATATTTTGAAAAAAACGGCATTGACCTTAACGAATTTCCTAAAGTTGATTATTTTAATCCACCTGCAGAAAGAGCTGTTACATATTCAACACCTGGTGGATTGATTCATACAGCAGAGAGATATATTCCTGACATCAGAAAAAACAGCCGGCAGATAGTGGGACCGCAGAACGTTGTAGATTACCTTGATTATCTGGCAGAAGAAATTAAAGAAGGCCGAACTCCAAAGTATATGCTTGTAGATTGTCTTTCTTGTGAGCACGGATGTAATGCCGGTCCTGGAACAGCAACAGATGGTAAATCTGTTGACGAACTGGAAAAATATATTGATATTCGTGAAGAATCTAGGAAGAAAATTTATGGAACACAAAAAAATGGTGGCCTAAAAATAAGCCGGCTCCATCGTGTAATCAGCAAACACTGGACTCCATATCTATATTCAAGAGAATATCAGGATAGAAGTAAGACCGTAACAAAATATATCAGGGTTCCTTCAGAGACTGTACTCTGGAATATTTATAACAGCTTCGGTCGTTATGAAGAAAAAGATCTCCTTAACTGTGGGGCGTGCGGTTATTCTAACTGTAAAGAAATGGCCTATGCTATTCATAACGGGCTTAATAAACCGGAAAATTGTTCTCATTATTCTGCAGTGCTCCTCAAAAAACTTCAAAAAACACAGGCTAATCAGCTTATGCAGGCAGTTGATAAGGTTAAACAGTCCAGCCTGGCAGAATTCAGTGAAAGTGATCGCGGAGTAGAAGAAATAAGCGACGTTTCTGTAGAAATGGTAAACAGCGTAAACAATTCCTCTGCGGCCATTGAACAGATGATTCAGAATATTAATTCCATCAATACTTTGCTGAATAAAAATGCAGCCACAATGAATACTCTTTCTGAAGCAACAAAAGCAGGTAAAGTCAGTATTGAACTTGTAGGAAAGCTGGTTAGTGATATTGAACAGAATTCAAAAGGTCTGGGAGAAATGAGTGAAGTTATTCAGCAGATTTCATCACAGACCGACCTTCTTGCCATGAATGCTGCTATTGAAGCTGCCCATGCTGGTGATACAGGTAAGGGATTTGCTGTAGTTGCAGAAGAAATCCGGAAACTTGCAGAAAATTCAACAATGCAGGCAAAACAGATTAGTGATGTTCTTGCAAAGATTAAGAAACTTATTGATAAAACTTTCAAAGCCACTGTGGAGGCTCAGAAAGAAATTGAAAACGTAGTATCTCTGGCTGAACAGGTTGCAGGCCAGGAAAATCTTGTAAAGAAATCTATTTCTGAACAGAACGAAGGCGGACAGCAGATGCTGGAATCTCTTAGCAAGATGAAGGATGATACAAGTTCGGTAAACGAAGCTGTTGAAAAGCTGCGGTATTCTACTTCGAAAATCCGCAATGCAATTCAACAGATTAACATAAAGCTTTAGTTTTGATTGTTATTTTTGCGTGAACGGTGCCAGCAGTAAACTCCAATAAGGAGGCCAGCTGTCATCATTCCGATGCACAGAAGCTGTCCCATAGATAACTGTGACAGAGTTGAATTTAAGTAGATAGAGCCTGTGCCATTATTGCCAAGGATAAATCCGAGAGCTGCATCAGGCTGTCTGAAGTATTCAATAAAAAATCGGAAAAAGCCGTATCCAGCTGTGTAAAGAGCGGTCTGGAATCCGTCAAAAGGCTTTCGTTTTCTTGCTACCCAGAGAATTGCAAAGAGCACAAGTCCTTCAAAAAATGCTTCGTATAACTGGCTTGGATGGCGAGGGAGGTTGATTGAAACAGCTGTAGTGTTCATACCGATGGCTTCTGCAGTCTGTTTAACCCATTCAAGATTTGTAGGGAATTTTGCTGCTTTTGGAAAAACCATTCCCCAGGGCATAGTTGTTACCCGACCAAACAGCTCACCGTTAAGAAAGTTTCCTAATCTACCGAATGTATATCCCAGTGGAATTGCAGTACCCATGGCATCAATCCATTTGAACATTGGCTTTTTATGACGCCAGCACCAGAATATCATGCCTGCAAAGCCGCCTATAAAACCACCGTGATAGCTCATTCCTGCCAGTCCGGTAAATGACATGGTTTCATCAAATGGCCAGAAAATGAGCCATGGTTTTAACCAGTAATTGATTTCCCGGTCATAAAGAAGACAGGATAAAAGCCGTGCTCCCAGAAGAAGAAAAACAATACCTGTTCCGATAAAACTGTAAATATCATCTTCTGTGGCTTTTACAAGCTGACCCCGGCTGTCCAGGGAATCAAGGGCACCTTCTTTTAAAAGCTGTTTAAGTACAAGAAATGCTGTACCAAATGCAAAAATGTACATAAGTCCGTACCAGCGGATAAGACCGAGTACAGGAATGTCAGAAGGGAAAATTTCTGGATGAATCCATGAAGGATAATTTATAAAAAGAAGGTGGCTTATCATTGTATACTCCATAATCAGTCAGTTTTTAAACCTGAAAACCTTGCTGTGCAGCTTTTATAAGCTTTGACTTTAACAGGAGATTTTCATTCCGCAGCTGGTTAAGTTCATACTGCTGGGTTTTGATTGTTTCAGCCAGCTCTCCCATGCTAAGGGCTCCTGTTCCAACAAGATCTTCTACATAAGAGAGCTTCTGTGAATAATCATCGTTTGCTTCTTCTGATGCCAGTTCGTATGTTGAATCAGTATCGAGATTTTCGAATTCTCCGTTGAACTGAAGTGTTTCGCTTTGAAGAATTTTTTCTGCAACGCGGTATACTGCCTGACTAATAACTGCATTTGGTTTGTAAATAACTACAGGAAGCCTTGAAGACAGGGCTTTGTCCTGGAGTGTATCTCTGTACATAACTCCAAGAGATTCTACATCAAGTCCCAGATACTGCTGGCAGGAACGACGGATTTTTAATGCTTTGTCCGCATCTTTTGGTTCATCTATCATGTTCATAACCAGGCGTGGATGGAACTGCTTCATTTTATCTTCAAAATTTGCAGCACTTTCAGGATCGATTTCTCTGATGGCTTCAATAAGCTTTGGAATATAAAGCCGCTGAAGGGAAGATGAATCTCCTTTTAACTTTTCCAGGTACTGGGCAGCCTTGCTGTTTTTCTTGAATGAGCTTGCCATAAGGCGGAATACTGCATTTTTAAGGAAAAGATAACCGTTTAATGTGGCGGTAACAGTTGGAGCTGTAACTACGATACCCTGTGGTGAAAGAAGGAACAGGTCCAGAATTGTTAAGTGAGTTCCGGCACCCAGGTCAATAATAAGATAGTCACATTCCAGTGACAGGAATTTTTTGATGAGCTGGTTTTTCTGGAAGATTTTAAGGGAACTTAATCCTGGAATTTCAGAATCACCGGCAATAAAGGATACATTTTCATATTCTGTAGGCTGAATGACGTCTTCGAAGGGAGTTTCTCCGGTGATGTATGTACCGATTCCGCTTTTTGGGGAACTTTGTCCGATAACCAGATGGAGGTTTGAAGCACCTAAATCCAGGTCAGCCAGAATTACTTTTTTTCCAGCTTGTCCTAAAGTGATTGCGAGATTTGCGGAAAGAAGGCTTTTTCCAACGCCCCCTTTACCACTTGCGATTGGAATAATTTGCATAGTTTATTATATCACATTCTATATTGCAAAAAAAGTATTAGAAACTTAAAATGAAGCATATGAAAAAGCTTCTCAGGACATTTAATTCTGTCCTTATTTTTACAATTGCATCCGTATTTGCATCGCAGTGCTTTGCACAATCATCCACAGAACAAAACAGTCAGTCAAAACAGTACATGGAACTCATGAACGGGGTTTTTGATTTTGTCGAGAGAAATTATGTTGACGAAATTGATCCTGCCGTTCTTTATAGAGGTGCTCTTAAGGGTATGCTTGAAGCTCTTAATGATCCTTATACACTTTATCTGGACAGCAATTATTTCAGAAACTTAAGTGATACTACAAAGGGGACTTTTGGTGGTGTAGGTCTATCAATTTCAAAACCCTTCGAGTCAACACCAGAGAAGCCTGCCTATGTTGAGGTTGCGTCTCCTGTAGAGGATACTCCTGGCTTCAGGGCTGGCATTGTGGCGGGTGACCTTATTATTTCTGTTAACGGGATTGATACTTCTACAATCACCATGGATGAAGTTCTTGATAAGCTCCGGGGACCTGTAGGGGAAACTGTTGATGTAGTTATACGTCGAGGAAAGAATATTGAATTTCCTGTAACCCTTAAAAGAGCAGTTATTGAAGTTCCTACAGTAAAATACGGAACTATTCCAGATACAGCTGCAGGAACAGTTGGTTACATACGAATAATTGAATTTACACCTCAAACTGCTGAAAGAGTCCAGCAGGGATTGAATTCATTTAAAAAAGAAAACATTTCCGGTCTTATTATTGATCTCCGCAATAATCCTGGTGGACTTATTACATCTGTTGCAGATGTTGCTGACAAGTTCATTGATAACGGCCCAATTGTTTCTACAAAAAGCCGTCTGTCATTTGAAAATCAGGTTTTTACAGCTTCACCTTCGAAGACTACATTCAAAAAGAATATTCCTATCGTTGTTCTAATTAACAAAGGTTCTGCGTCGGCCTCTGAAATTCTTTCCGGAGCATTGAAAGACTATCATCTTGGATATTTGATTGGTCAGAGAACTTATGGCAAAGGTTCTGTTCAGCAGGTTCTTCCACTTTCTTCAACAGATGGAATAAAAATCACTATGGCACGTTATTATACCCCAAGTGATACAAACATTGATAAAGTCGGAATTCCTCCAGATCTTGAAGTTTTGTTTCCTGTGTTAAACGAAGATGGTGAAAAACAGTATGCTGACCTCATTAAAGGAAACGAAATTGAACAATATGTAGAAAGTCATCCAAAAATGAGCGAAAAGGCGATTGCTGCTTATGCTGATGTCCTTAAAAATAAATATCCGGATATTGATTCCGGCTCTTTGAGAAAGCTTGTCCGTAATGAAGTAAACAGAACTGTCGGTACAATGCTTTACGATCTGGATTACGATATACAGCTTAATGAAGCACTAAAAGTACTGGCAATGCCAAAAAGTTCTTACGACAATATGCTTAAAAACACAAAGACATTAAAAGAACTTCAGGATGAGGCTTCTGCACAGGTTGCTTCAGGCAATAAAGCAAAAAAGTAATGCGTCAATTTGTTTCTGAGAATAATCCCGACAGCAAAGGTCTTCTGGAGATAACAGGTAAAAATTACCGTTATTTAAAACAGGTTCTGAGGCTTGCAGTGGGAGATATGCTGGCAGTACGGCTTCCTTCTGGGATACTTTCAAATACAACTGTGGCAAGGATAGATGAAGCAAAAAAGAAAGTTATTCTTCAGATTTGTGGAGAAACAATACCAGAGTCTGGAGAAAATCAGAGCTCTTATAGTTTAAAAACGGAGTTCTGGCTTTTTCAGTTTGTGGCAAAAGGTCCAAAAATGGATCTTATTGTTCGTCAGGCTGCAGAATGCGGAGTAAGTAAAATTATTCCAGTTACAGGGGATTTTACACAGGCTGGTGGCAGCGAAAAAAAATTTCGAAGCGACAGATATGAAAGAATTATTCGGGAAGCCCGTCAGCAAAGTGGAAGTCCTGTAGCAACAGTAATCGCAGAAACTGTTACCCTTGATCAGGCCTGCATCATGTGGAAAGACGAAATTGATCAGCAGGGAAGCGGTGCCTTTGGGTGTGTGCTTTATGAGCGGAATGAAAATACAAGTTCAATTTTATCCGCCCTTAATAATAAAACTGAATTAAAAACCTGTGCTCTTGTTTGTGGGGCCGAGGGTGGTATAAGCCCTGACGAAATAAAAAAAATGGCTGAATCTGGTTTTACGCCGGTTCACCTGGAAACAAATATTTTAAGATGCGAAACTGCAGCTCTGTACGGTACGGCGTGCCTTCAGAATGCGGTTGCGGAGAAAAACTCATGTCAGACAAAGTAGAAAGAATTGAAATCCTCGGTGTTCCGGTTGATATCTGTAAGCCTGAACATATGGAAGAAGTGATTCTTGAGATTCTCGCAAATCCTGGAACTAAGCAGATAGTGTTTCTTTCTGTGTGGGATCTTCTCCGCGGTCGCAATAAAAAAAGCGATTTTTACCAGTGTCTTAAATCTGCTGATTTGATTCTGCCGGTTTCGAAAAGCCTTATTTCCGGGGCTAAATTTCTAAAAAAAGGTGTTCCTGTAAGATATAATCCCTTTAGTGCGGTCATTTCAATTCTGTCTACAATGGAAAATCATTACAAATCACTGTTTCTTCTGGGGGGACAGAAAAAATCACTTCTTCAGGCAGAACGAAATGTTCATGAGACATTTCCAGGGCTGCAGATTGTAGGCCGTTATGTAGGACACTTTCCAAAAACTGTTGAAGGAAACATTGTTCAGGCAATTTATAAATCTTCACCATCTCTTGTCCTTGTAAGTGAGGGAATAAAAGAAAAAAATCTCTGGTCATATCGTCACAGAAATGACTTTTCGTCCAGCATTTTCCTTTATTATAAGGATGCTGTAGGGATATTCTCTGAAAGAAAAAACAGAGTAAGTGAAAAGTTATTTGACAGGGGATGGGAAATCTGGAGCGAAATTTTGCATAACCCCCTTAAAATATTTCTGATTTTTCCATATTTCTGGTATATAATTCTACTTGTCTGGTACAGGCTCTTCAGAAAGAATGCATAGCAGCCGCTTATGCATGATGAATTCCTGTTTTTTTCCAAAAACAAAGATTTTTTTAATCGTTGCAGCAAATTTTTTCCTCCCCTTGTCCGGTTAACGTTAGTTTCGGATTATCACCTTATAGAAAAGTATCTGTTAAACCCTGACAGACCTGTTCTGCTTGTTGATTGTGACAGTGTTGAAGAACAGTTCCTGTTAAATCTGGAACAGTATGGGGACGCCCACAACTTTTATTTACTTACTGAGAAAATTCCTGTTACGAATGATGGCAGTGCTTCCTGCAGGTATTCTGTACCCTTTGGATTAAAAAAACTCCTTGAGGGAAAATATTTCAATTCACACAAAGAAATTGCCGTATCAGAAGATGAAGAAGCTGTGCTTGCAAGTCTGGAGGGATCATCGGCTGTCATAAAAAAAGTAAGGAACAGACTGCTTCTGGCGGCCAGACAGGAATGGACTGTATTGTTGACAGGCGAAAATGGAACGGGAAAGTCTATGGCTGCTGCCATCATACATAGTCTCAGTGACAGAAAATCTAAAAAGATGGTAATGGAAAATGTTGCTGCAATATCAGAAAGCCTGATGGAAAGTGAACTTTTTGGTTCATCTGCCGGGGCCTTTACAGGGGCTGTGGAAAGGCGGAAAGGTCTGGTAGGTGAAGCGGAGAATTCTACTCTGTTTCTGGATGAAATAGGAGAACTGCCACTGGCATTGCAGACAAAGCTGTTAAATCTTCTTCAGGAAAAAACTGTCCGTGGGGTGGGAGAAAGCCACGGAAGAAAAGTAAATGTCCGCATGATATTTGCTACAAATGCAGATATTGAGGATATGGTACGGAGTAAACTTTTTAGGGAGGACTTATTTTATAGAATAAATCAGATTCATATTAGAATGCCTCCTCTACGGGAACGGGTAGAAGATATTGAAATCCTGGCAGAAAACTTTCTGAGAAAACAGAAGAAAAAGTTTGAACTATCTTCAGGGGCAAAGAAAAGTCTTAAAAAATATCACTGGCCTGGAAATATCCGGCAACTGGAAAATGTACTGCGTACTGCCATGCTGAATACTTCAGAAAAAGTTATTTCTCGGGAGACTGTTGATTTTTGCCTGCAAGACCAGCCATCTTTGTAAAAGTTTTTTCAATGTAGACAGCTTCACTTTCGCTTAAAGATGCTCTGGAAAGAACTGATCTCCAGAAGTTTTCCATGTCTGGACGTCCTGTAACCTTAAAAAAGCCTATCTGCTGCAGGCTGTCAGCGATTGTATCTACTGTTTTATCAATCCGTTTCAGGGTCAGAGGTGTGTATCCTGGAGAAACTGTGTTCAACTGACGGAAAAGATGATAAGAGATAATCTGAACTGCATGAGACAGGTTTAAGGATGCAAATCCTTCTGATGATGGAATTGTTACCCCCATGGTACATTCGAGAATCTCTTCATCTGTAAGCCCTGTTCGTTCGTTGCCGAAAACTGCAGCTACGGTTGTGCCTTCACTTTTATTAGTTCCTGTGGTGTCCCCTGCGATTTTTGCAAATTCTTCAGGCAGAAGAAGCTTTCCCTTTCTCTTTTTGCCTCGACGGCGAGTTGTTCCTGCTGCAAGGGCACAGTCTGCTGTGGCTTCTGTAATGGAATTAAAAAAACGGGCATTTTCCCAGATGGACGCTGCGTGTATTGCAAGTCTGCGTACATGTTCGTCATCATAGCTCTCTCTTGTGCCTACAATACGCAGGTCAGAAAGACTGTTATTTGCCATTGCACGGCATACAGCACCAACATTTCGGCTTTCATCAGGATGTACAAGAACAATTGCAATTTTATTAAGATTCACGGGGGCCTCCAGCTCATAGTCTACTTCTTTTTGATTCTTTACGCTACAATATGGTTTATGAAGTTATTTGAAGGAAAAAATGCCCTGGTACTTGGGGGAACTGGTGGTATTGGTAAAGAGATTGCACTGATGCTGAGTTCTGAAGGTGCCTGTGTAACAATTCAAGGCCGGTCTGAAGAAAAACTTGCAGAAACTGCGTTATCAATCTCAGAAAAATCAGGCATCGCCGTAACTACAATAAAGGCAGATTTTTATCCAGATAATATCCGTTGCAATTTTGAAACTTTGCTTAATAAAATCCTGGAAAACACCGATATTCTCTGTGTATGCTTCGGACCATTTTTACAGAAAGCTCTTCATGAAACATCTGCTGAAGACTGGACCGAGGTGGCTCTTCTGAACTATGCACTGCCGGGTATAGCCGTAAGTTCAGTTCTAAAACCTATGATGGACAAAAAATGGGGCAGAATTCTTCTGTTTGGAGGAACAGGAACTTCTTTTAGAAGTGAATATAAAACTAATGCTGCCTATGCAGGAGCAAAGACTGGGGTTGATGTAATAGCCCAATCAGTTGCAGCCTGCTACGGAAAATACGGCATTACCTGTAATTGTATTCTTCCGGGTTTTATTGAAACCGAGTATTTGTCTAAAAAACAGTCAGAAGAACTGGCAGAAAAAATGCCGGGGGGTGCACTGATACCGAAAAAATCTGTGGTGGAATCAGCCAGGTTTCTTCTTGGTAGCCCGGATTTAAACGGAGTTCTATTAAAAGTAGACAGAGGATGGAGTCCTTTAGTCTCATAAAATATATAAAAATTTGACATAATGGTGATTTTTGCCGTATAATTTTATGATAGTATCAATTAGGTAGGAGAAATATGGGTAATAACAACAATCTTGTTCCAGGTTTTAATGACGAAAAGGACGACAGTCTTAAAATCAATCTTGAAAAAGTTTCAGAAGTAGAGAACTGCCTTACCGTATATTTAAACGGATATATTGATACATATAACTCAAGTTTCTTCCAGAAAAGAATTGGAAAAGTAGTTGAAGCCGGTTTTACAAACCTTATTTTTAACTGTGCTTCACTTAACTATGTATCATCAACTGGTATTGGTTCGTTTACAGCATTTCTTAAAATGGTAAAACCAAAGGGTGGTGATATTGTTCTTCTTGAAATCCAGCCTAAAGTATATGAAGTATTCCAGCTTCTGGGATTCAGTCAGTTCTTCAATATCAAGGATTCAATGGGAGAAGCAATTAATTTCTTTAAGCAGGGTGCACCTGTAACAGAAAGCGTATTTCCTAAAGTGTTCAGTTGTCCAGTTTGTTCAAAACGTCTTAAGGCAACAAAGAGCGGCCGTTTCCGTTGTTCTGAATGTAAGTCTATTCTTGCAATTGATCAGCAGGGACAGGTATTCCTTGGGTAAATAAATCGGTATTTTACATCCGTCGGTCAGCAGGCTGACGGATTTTTTTTTTGACTTGATGGATTTTTGTGCTTTCTGGTAAGCATAAACTTGGGCTTTGGATCATGTTTTTACAGGTTGTGGATAAATTGTGGAAAGTTGTGAGAAACTTGTGGATAACCTGTTGAGTATTGTGTGTATAGTAGAATTTACTAAACAGATTTCTAATTTATTCTATTATAAAGAAATAGGGTAAGTGAGAAATAAAGTGTTCTATTTCTTTGTAATATAAAGAAATAGAATTTGCAAGAATAATAAAGATTCCGTATTTTCTTTTAATATTGTGAGATAGAAATGCCGAAAATTTATTAATTCAAGAAAAAAACTGTATACAACTTGTGGATAACTTGTGATTTTCCTTGTGTTGTTTTTAGATTTTTATCGGGGTATACTGAAAATGATGAAAAATTCTCTGTCGATGTTATTGTATTATAGTCTTGGAATTCTTCTGGGAACTTTAGCTGCAGCCTTTATATATATGATATGCTGCGATCTTACTCTTCTTGTAGCTGGGGAAGAATTTAAGTATTTTTGCGGAGATTTTTTTATTAGAGGAATGCTTGTTTCTCTGCCTTTGGTTGCATCCCTTGTTTTAGGACTTCTTGTGCTTTATGGAATCAGGCACAGAAATCATCCTGTACTCAGCATTATTTCTTACTGTGTTCTCGGGGCTTTTACCTGGCTGGTATTAATTCCTTGCAGCTTCAGCCTTACAAAAAAATATGAAAACTCTGGTAGAAAACGTTATGAAGTACCGTTTCTTTCTTCAGGATATTTTCGTCCTGAAGCTGGTGGTGTTTTCTATTTTTCAAGAGTATATGATGATGGAACTGCCGACGGGATTTTTATTGACCTTACAGGAATTACAGGAGAAAAAGGATCCGTCGTAAAGTATCAGAAATCAATTATTGATGCGGACTTTTCTGTACCTTTTGCAGATTCTCTCATAAGAGATTCAATCAAGCTGCCATTTATTATTGTGGCACCACTTTCCGTATATTCAATAATGATGGAGCGGGGAATGACTGCCTGGAATAACGGTTACATCAGCTGGCTCGTTTTTGTTTCCTTTGCACTGGCTCTTCTGTCCTGCATCTGCCTTAAAAATATAAGTAACTGGCGACTGATTAACGGACTGGCAGTTCTGTTTGGTGCACTTGTTGTCTGTTTCTTTAATGCTGCTTATTACAAAGGCTATATCTTTTCGAGAGCAGCCAGTACTTTTGCCGCTTATCTTGCAGGACTTGTTGAAGGTAAGGCAGGAATTATTCATTCTTTTCTGACTGCCCCTGATCCTTTGCTGGCATTATTGAATGTTATAAGCTTCGTGCTTCTGATAGTAACGGGTGTTGTCTGCTGGATTATGTATTCAAGAAATGAAGAGGAGGTGTAAGAGATGAAGAGAGTATTGTTAAGTATTGTTTCTTACGCAATCCTGTCATTTGCGGTTTGTTTTGGGATTTCAGCCTTTATGGGCCATGCTCCTACGCTGTTAAGTGAACACCGGAGCCTGTGGACTCTGTGCCGGGGGCTTTTGTATTTCTTTAGGGTGCTGCCTGCTGTACTGTCTACGGCATATCTTATTTCTCTGTCAATTCATTTTGGAACAGATTCCAGCAAAGCTTTTACAAGATTTAGTCCCCTGATTATGCGTCACTTCAGGAACGTAATGTTTATTGCCATAGGACTTGTTGGTGTTATGGTGCTTGTTTCTGAAGTGTTTACACCTATGGTTCAGAGAAAAAAGAATTATCTGGAAACAGAACCACTTCTGCTGGCTGAATTTATTAAGACCGGTAATCAGTGCATTCAGGAAGAAAAGTATGCACTGGCCCATCGTTATGGTGTTCAGATTCTGAAGATAAAGCCAAATGCACCAGAAGGAAAGGAATTAATAGATAAGTCTGAAGCCGTACTTAGGGCCATTAAAAAAATTTCCCCTGCAACAGCAGAAAAAAGTATTACGGTTGAAGAAACCCTTCATCGGGCGGAAGCTGGAAATGAAACTGTTACATCACTTCTGTGTAAAGGTAAAAAAGCTGCTTCAGAAGGCCGCTGGTTTGAAGCTCATTATTATGCAGAACTTGCAGCTGTAACCGGTACAGAAAAAGATTTGAATTATGGCGATGCCAAACGTCTTGCCAGTGTTGCATGGAATAAGCTTCAGGATGCTCCAGCTGATTCAAAAACAAATGATCAGATTCTTTTTGCAAAAAAAAGAAAAGCTTACAGTGCACTTTCAAAAGGCGACAACATAGATGCTTACTATCAGTTTATGGAAATTGCAGCAGAAGATGTTACCTGGTCATCTGATCCAGATGTAAATCAGTTTCTGGAAATCGCCCTTAAAAGAGTAGAAGGACAGTATTTCTTTATAGATGAAACAGAAAAACTGGAAAGCTTTGAAGATTTCAGGGATGTTTATTTTAAGATTACTCACGATGACAAAACCACAGACGTTGTTTATATCAGGGGAATTACACCTGTTGAAGACGGCGGGAAGATGATTCAATACCTGAGAGGCTTATATATCATTACTTTTGCAGAAAACGGAACTCTCTTAAAAACAATGTCCGTACCTTATGCAAAGATGCTTTCTGTTTCAGTTGATTCTTTTGATGAAGATACAATGGAACTTAAGGGAATAAAAAAAGAATTCAAACAGGTTCCATGCATTATGCTGGAGAGCATTGACAGAAAATACAGAGGACAGAGAATTTCTCCTGTATTTGAATATGAAAAATCCTACGAAAGAAACAGAAGTAACCTGAAAGGGGAACGAAGCTTTGATTCAAACTTTGAAGTTCTGGCAATGTCTGTTAAGGATTTTAATATTGCCTGTGAAAGCTGCAATACTGTAGATAAGATGGATCTCGGAGTTCTTCTAAAAACTTCAGAAAAGGCCAGTGCCTTTGGTCATTCGTCAGAAGTTATCAATGCCTTTCTTGTAAAGAGAATTAATTATCCTCTGATAATGATGAGTTTTCTTCTTTTGCTTGCAGCCGTGGCATGGAACTTTAGAATTGGTGAGGGACAGCTGTTCAAGTTTATATGGATTGCAACTGTACCGGTTTGCACTGTAATTGTAGATATTGTAGTACAGATTATTCTTGCTGCAGCAGGAATTTGTTATTTTGCACTTGTTGCTTATACAGGAAATCTGGCCCTTGTTGTGGCAGTTGCTGTAAATATGGTTCTTCTCTTTATTTCTGCCATGATTTTTGCTCTTAGACATTCTACCTGATAAACCTGATAAATGAGAATCGATACTAAACTTATAAAGAAATTCCTGTTCCGTCATATTGTTTTTATTTGCTTTATGGCGGCAGGGTTTGCAGCCGGTCCATGGGGACTTTTAATCGGCATAATAGCAGGAATTTTTGTAGAAATCATAGTTAACCGTTTTAAAATCGAAAACCAGTACAAAAAAGTTATGGAAGGCGATGCCCGGCTGCAGTCCGGCTCCGAACCTTTTCCTGGTGCGGTTTATGCCAGTGCTCTTGCAGTATATTCGTTGGGGGATGCTTCTGCTGCTGCCAGGGAAGCCTATCTTATTTTTGGCAGGCAGTATAAAGCCGACTGGGGTACTTTTTGCAGAAGTGCAGAAGATAGTGCGGGGTTAAATGGTGATCTTCTTGTGGAGTATCTGGCTGCTGAACTTTTAAGAGCCATGGGAAAAAACGAGACCGTGCCCCTGACAGAAATATTCAAGCTGCTGCAGGTGAGTGAATTTAACTGGGATGAACAGCGGGGCGAAAAACCCTCTGTATATCTGGCACAGCTTTTGAACTATCGGTGTGAGGATGATGAGATTACTGCGGCATATGCTGTTCTTGGGCTGGAAAAAAATGCTTCAGTGACCGAGGTAAAACAGGCTCACAGGAAGCTTGCTTCAAAATATCATCCTGACAAAGGCGGTGAGGCAACTGCTGCGGACTTTATTCGTGTTCAGAAAGCTTACGAAAAAATCATGGAGACAAAAAAATAAGACTGGCAGTAAGGAATAAAAGTTCCTCTACCAGTCTTTTTTAATTTAGGCTATGTCCGTGGAAAGCGTTGCTAAAGTGATTTTGACGAGCTCAATCATCACAGTAACACTTTAGACATGGTGGTTAGGACTTGTCCTTCCGGAGGCGACAGACTCAACCACTGTATTTACTGTATTTCAACCCTTTGAATTCTGGCTCCAAGACTCTGAAGCTTTTCTACAAGGTGCTCATATCCACGTTCAATCTGATAAACGTTGCTGATTGTGGATTCCCCATGTGCTGCCATAGCCGCAATTACCATTGCCATACCAGCCCGAACGTCAGGACTTACAAGGTGATCGCCGTGGAGTGTACTTGGTCCGCTTACAACTGCACGGTGAGGGTCGCAGAGAGTAATTCTGGCTCCCATACTTATAAGCTTGTCTACAAAGAACATGCGGCTTTCAAACATTTTTTCAAAAATCAGTACAGTTCCTTCAACCTGAGTCGCAACTACTGTCATGATTGAAGTTAAATCTGGCGGGAAGCCCGGCCATGGAGAGTCGTCGATTTTTGGAATCATGCCGCCCAGGTCTGTATTTACCTTCATTTCCTGACCTACAGCAACAGTGAGTTCGTCACCTTCAATTGTCCAGCGAATTCCAAGCTTTCCGTAGGCAACTCTTAAAGGACGCATATCTTCGGCTTTGACCCCTTTAATTGTGATTGAACCTTTTGTAGCTGCTGCCAGCCCGATGTATGAACCGATTTCCATAAAGTCAGGTCCGATTTCAAAATCTACTGAGTGAAGTTTTTTAACACCTTCAATTGTAAGAATGTTAGAACCGATACCTGAAATTTTTGCTCCCATTGAAACGAGCATATTACAGAGGTCCTGAACGTGTGGTTCAGAAGCCGCATTCGTAATTTTAGTTTTTCCTTCGGCAAGAACTGCAGCCATCAGAGCATTTTCTGTGGCAGTAACAGAAGTTTCATCAAGGAAGATATCTGCTCCAGCCAGTTTGTTGGCGGTAAATGTAAATGGTCCGTCTACACTGATCCTGGCACCAAGTTCTTCCAGTGCAAGAAAGTGTGTATCCACGCGACGGCGACCGATTACATCACCTCCAGGTGGAGGCATAATTGCCTTTCCTGTGCGGGATACAAGTGGACCTGCAAAAAGAATGGATGCACGGATCTTTCTGCTTAATTCTGCAGGAATGTCGCTTTTATTAATATTTTTTGCAGTGATTTTCCACTGATGGTCTCCGGAGTGTTCAACTTCTGCACCGAGAGATTCCAGAATCTTAAGCATAACATTTGTATCTTCGATGTCTGGAATATTACGGAGAATTACAGATTCTTCAGTAAGAAGTGCTGCTGCAATACATGGCAGTGCAGAGTTTTTGTTACCACTGGCAGTAATAGTTCCACGGATTGGAATACCGCCTTCAACTTTATATTCGTACATGTTAATTCCTTACACTTAAATATATCAGAATTTCCAAAGCTTTGCACATCTCATTAAGGCTGGCCCATTCTGTGCGGGAGTGGAAGCAGTGTCCCCCAGTAAAAATGTTTGGAGTAGGAATTCCCATTTCTGTTAAGCGGCTGCCATCGGTACCTCCACGGATAGGAACAAATACAGGTTCAACACCGGCTTTTCTGTAAGCATTCACCAGATCTGTTACTGTTTCCGGAGATTTTTCCATGCCGGCTTTCATGTTTTTATACTGATCTGTGTGAACAACTTCTGCTTTTCCACCAAAGCTTTCTGCTGCAGCCTGGGCCAGCTGATCGACCAGTGCCCTGCGCTGAGCCATGCCGTTATCTGTAAAATCCCGGAGAAAAAGTACAACCTTTGCAGATTCAATGGATCCGGAGATTTCCATCACAGCAAAAAATCCCTGATATCCGTCTGTGGTTTCCGGGGCCTGGTGTCGTGGCAGGGATGCAACAAAGCTTGAAGCCATTACAGAAGCATTTACCATGCCCTCAGCCCTTGCTGTTCCTGTGTGAGTGGATTTACCCGTGAAGCAGATTTCTGACTTACAGGCATTAAAACATTCGGTTTCCAGTTCTCCCAGATTGCCGCCGTCTACGGTGTAAGCCTGCTTGGATTTAATCAGTTTAAGTGGCACGTTATCCATGCCGTGACCAGTTTCTTCATCAGGGCTGAAGCACACTTCAATGGATCCATGTTTAAGTTCCGGGTGATTTACAAGAAACGTAACAGCTTCCATTATTTCTGCCACACCAGCTTTATCATCAGCTCCCAGAAGAGTCGAGCTGTTAGTTGAAATGATTGTGTCCCCATTTTTTTCTGTTACAATCGGCACAATGTCTTTGCCGCTGCATTCTTCTGC
>JAZQNJ010000111.1:0-14485 GCA_045627285.1 Treponema sp.
CATTCCGTCTTTGTGATCACAGAACCACCATCCTGAACCGAGCTGAATCTTACCTTTGATTCCGCCGCCCTGGAAACATCCCATAATTGTTCCGATTGAGTAGTAATCTTTTGGATTCAATGTGTAGAGGATTGTTTTTGGTGTGCCACCAGCAGCTTCAATCAATGAAAGAAGTCCTGCAAGGTTTTCTGCAACTGGCTTGTCGTGTGAACCGTCAAATCCTGTATCTGGACCGAGTTTTGCGAACATTGCTTTGTTGTTGTCACGGATTGCGTTCATGTGCCACTGCTGAACGATTCCTCTCTGTTCGTAAGCGCGGCCGAGAGCTACGAGAACTTTTGTCTTGTAAGCTTCAGCTTCAGCTTCAGAGATTACTTCGCCATTGAGAGCGCGGGCTACAACTGCATCGATGTTGGCATCTGTATCAACCTTGCATGGTGGATATTCAAGAGCGTGGTCAGAAGCTTTACATCCCATTTCAATGAAGAAATCAAGGCGTTTGATGAGAGCTGCAATTACATCATCAGAAGTTTTGATTTCCATACCTGCAACTTTTGCAAGCTGTTCAATGTAGCCTTTGAATGTTGGAAGATTGATGTTAATAGCTTTGTCTGGGCGGTAAGATGGACGAACCTGTGTTTTGATTTTTCCGATTGGTGCTGTTCCATCAGCGATAGCCTTGTGATATTCAAGAGAATCAATTGGATCGTCAGTTGTACCTACAGCATGTACATGGAATTTTTCGAAAATACCTTTTACAGAGAGTTCTTCAGTCTGGAGCATTGCATTTGCTTTTTCCCAGATGCGTGGAGCTGATTCTACTGTAAGTGGTTCATAGATTCCGAAGTAACGCTGGAGTTCCAGGTGAGTCCAGTGATAAAGTGGGTTACCGATAAGGTGTTCGATTGTTTCTGCCCATTTAAGGAATTTTTCGTAGTCTGGTTTATCACCTGTGATGTAATCTTCAGTGATACCGTAAGTTCTCATCTGACGCCATTTATAGTGGTCTCCACCAAGCCAGATTTCTGTAAGGTTCTTGAACTTTTTGTTTTCTGCAATCTGTGCAGGAATAAGGTGACAGTGATAGTCCCAGAGTGGCTCGTCTTTACAAGCTGCGAAAAGTTTCTGTGCTGTTGGTGTATCCAGCAGGAAGTTTTCGTCCATAAATTTTTTCATAGTTAACTCCATGAAGTTGATTTTTATTTTCCGGTAAAACCGGAATGAACGTTCTGGATAATATTTTATTACGAAATTCTGAATTTGTACACGGACAAGAAGCGTCAGGGGTAGGAGTGGCTGCAAAGCAGGTACGAAGTACCGGAGGCGCCATAGACGCCGGAGCCACGGATGACCCGGTCCTGCACATGCAGGAGACGCCAAAAAAAAACATAAAAAAATTTCTCCTTCTCACTTTTTGAGAATTGAACTTGCGATATTAAATGTGTAAAGAGGTGAAAGAAGAAATTATGAAAAGAATTTTTGATTACACAATAAAGACAAACCCGGTTCTCGAAAAAGAAGAAATGAAAAAACTTTTTAAGGCAGCAAAAAAAGGAGACCGGAAAGCTTGGGAAAAAATTATTTTAAGCAATCTTGGGATTGTAATGAAATGTGCGAGAGACTGTAAAATTCAGGGATCAAAAGATGAAGACTTTATTGAAGATTTAATCAGCGATGGATTTGAAGAACTGGTAATTAAGGCTATGGATTTTGATGAAGATAAAAACGTTCCTTTTAGTTTTTACATCTGGCAGTGGATTAAGCAGTGGGTTTACAGAAAAAATCTTCCAATGGGGATTTCTCTTTATAGAGAGGAAAAAATGCTTAAAAAGGCGGTTAATGGACTTCAACAGAAATTAAATAGAGAACCTTCAGATGAAGAAATCAGCAGATATTCAGGAATGTCAAAGAAGAAGATTGATTCAATTCGTCGCAAGGTTGAGGTTCATACTAAGGTAAGCTTGGATAGTTTTGATGATGAAGACAAAGAAAGCTGCCTGTATAATTATGTCAGTTCAAAAGAGCCGGGACCCCAGGAAATTTTTGAAAGAAATGAGACTCTTGAAGCATTCTGGAAGGCTTTGAGAAGTCTGTCTGCACTTGAGCAGGAAATTCTTATTAGACGAAACAATCTTGGTAACCTTTATGAGAGGCCTTTGAGTTTGCGGGAAGTCAGCGAAATTCTTGGAATCAGCCGGGAAAAGGTTCGTTATACTGAAGGAATAGCAAAAAAAAGACTGGCTGATATGATGCAGGAATACAAAACTGCAGCTTAACTGTTATAATGTAGAAGGGGGAAAAGGATAATTGAAATTTGCACATGTTTCGGACCTGCACCTGGGGATCGACCTTAACAGCTTTTCATTGCAGGAAGACCAGAAGTTCATTCTTGATAAAATTGTGAAAATTGCAGAGGAAGAAAAAGTTGACGGTATTTTAATTGCCGGAGACATTTTTGACCGTGCAATTGCGCCTGTTGAAGCAATCAATACATTTGTAGATTTTCTGACAACACTTCAGAAAAAAGGTATTAAGGTTTTTGCAATCAGCGGAAACCACGACTCTGCTGAGCGTCTGGCTCCGGGCCGCAATTTTATGACTGAAAGCGGAATCTTTTTTTCTGCGGTTTATGAAGGCAGTGTAAACTGTATTACTCTGCAGGATGAAGAAGGTGATGTAAATGTTTACCTTATGCCTTTTATCCGGCCGGGACTTGTTAAGCATTATGCAGAACTTAATGGCGAAGAAATTGATTTTGAAAAAAATCCATGGAATGTTGCTGTTGATTATGTAATTGAAAAAATGAACATTGATGTTAAAAAACGCAATGTTCTTGTGGCTCATCAGAATATTCTGAATGCGGAACCAAGTGATTCTGAAACTGTGATTTACGGCGGTCTTGACGGTGTAAGTTCCAGCCTTTTTGCAGATTTTGATTATACTGCCCTTGGTCATATTCATAAGCCTCAGGATCTGGCTGAAAATGTGCGTTACTCTGGAACTCCCCTTAAATACAGTCTCAGCGAAAAAGACCAGAAAAAGTCTGTAACAATTGTTGAGCTTGGAAAAAAAGGTGATGTAAAGATTACCGAAAGGGAGCTTAAGCCACTTCGGGACCTGCGTCTGATTGAAGGAACTTTTGCTGAAATTGCGGAAGATTTTAAAAAAACAAAGCTTAATAAAAACGATTTTGTCAGTGTTGTGCTTAAGGATGAAGTTGAAATTCCTGAGGTAATGTCAAAACTCAGGAATATGTATCCGAATTGTTTTGGAGTTAAGTATGACAACAGCCGCACAAAAAACTCGAAAGATGTAAATGAACTGGTGGCTGTAACACGTCAGAGTCCTCTGGAAAATTTTGAAAAGTTTTATGAATACAGAAGCGGATTACCTCTTACAGATGAAGAGCGGAAAATTGTATCCGAGCTGATTGATGAAATCTGGGGGGATGAATAATGAGACCACTGCTTTTAAAAATGAAGGGCTTTGAAAGCTACGTAAAAGAAACTGAAATTGATTTTGAAAAACTGGGAGACAGAGGCCTTTACAGAATTACAGGTGAAACTGGTGCCGGTAAAACTACGATTTTTGATGCCATTGCCTTTGCTCTTTACGGAAAACCAAGCGGCGATAACCGTGAGTTAAAAACTCTCCGGTCCCTGCAGATGGGTGATGATGAAGTAGGATATGTTGATCTTACTTTTGCAGTTGGAGATAAAAAATACAAGGTTTACAGGAATCTTGTAAAGGAAAAGGGGGTTATAAAGTCGAAGAAAATTTCGTTGGATTATTTTGACGGAAGATCTTCTGTTGAAGAAGCAACAAAAGTAAATAACGAAATCAGCGAAAATATTCTCAAAATGAACAGAAAGGATTTTTGTCAGATTGAAATGATTGCTCAGGGAGCTTTTGAAAAATTCCTTCTGGCAAAAACTGAAGATAAAGAAATAATCTTCCGGGAAATTTTCCGTACAGAAAAATACATGAAGTTTCAGGAAGAGTTAAAAAATAAAGCTTCTTCTCTTGGTAAACAGGAGGCCGAGTCTTTACGGACACTTCTGATTTTTCTTAATCAGATTACGGGGGAAGATTTATCTGAATCTGAAAGCAAATCTCTGGAAGACCTTAAGGCTACCCGGCAGTTTGATGAAGAATCTGTTGGTATCTTAAAATCAATCGTTTCTGGTGATGAAAAGAAGCTTGAAAAAATTTCCGGTGAATATGAAAAGATTTCTGCACAGAAGTCTGAAACAGAAAAGAAGCTGGAAAAGGCCCGTCAGAGAATAAACCTTGAAAAATCTATTGAGGCTGCTGAAAAAGAAAAAAGTCAGGCAGAGTCCGAAAAAGAAATTTTTGAAAAGGCCTGTGAATCTGCAAAAAGCCGAAAAGGTGAACAGGAAAAACTTGGAGCCGAAAAAGCGAAAATTGAACTTTTGCTTCCAAAATATGAAGAAGTAACAGTTACAGAAAAAAAGCTGGCAGAGCTTAAATCTGAGATTGCAGGAGCTGAAAATAAAAAAGCACAGCTCAAAAACATGATTCAGACAGCAGATAAAGAAATTTCCGGAATTAAGGAAAATCTTAAAAATCTGGCAGGAGCCGGAGAAAATCTGTGCCGCCTGGAAAGTGAACTTAAAGAAAGTAATGATAAAAAGGCCGAACTTAAAGAAATTAGTTATGAACTTGTTTACCTTGAAGAATTGAAGGGACAGATTGCAGAAAAAAAAGAAAAAGCGGTCGCTGCAATAAAAAGGTGGCAGGATGAAGAAAAAAATTATCTGCAGGAAGAAACTGTATTCTACAGCCAGCAGGCTGGAATTCTGGCAGAAGGTCTCAAAGAAGGAGATCCCTGCCCTGTCTGCGGAAATACCCATCATGTAAAACTGGCAGAAAAAACTGCAGGAGCCCTTAACCGGGACCAGCTGGATGAACTTGCAAAAAAGGTGAAAGTCCTGGAAAAAGTAAGAAACGAAAGTTCTACTGACTGTCAGGTAGCCTTGAAGGAAGAAGAAGAAAAAACTGCCGTTACAGTTAAAAAGCTGAACAGGTTTTTTGAAAAGGCAGATTTAAGTACAGCTGAAAAAATTCAGGAAGCGGAAGATTTTGTCCAGGCTGAAACTGAGAAGCTTGAAAAGGTAAATAGAGAACTGGTTCAAAAAATCAGGGATGAAGAAGCAAACATAAAAAAAAGACAGCAGCTTGAAAATGAACTTCCGGAAAAAGAAAATCTTCTGGAAAAAGGCCGTCAGGAAGAAGCTTCTGCAACTGTAGAAATTGCCTCTAAAACTACTGAAATGACCGAAAAATCGGGAATTCTTGAGTCGTTGAAGAAAGAACTCGAATTTGACTCTCAAAACGCAGCAGAAGCCCGTATAAAGGCTCTGGACGGGGAAATTAAGGAAATTGACCTTGCAGTTGAAAAAGCAGAAAAGGAACTTAACCTCTGTATTCAGAGTATTGCAGAAGTAAGCGGAAAAATTGCTGCCGGAAAGGAACAGCTGGCAGGACTTGAAGAATATGATTTTGAAAAGATTTCTGCAGAAGAGAACAGACTGAGGGCAGAACTTCAGAAGCTGATTGAAGACAGGGACAGGCTTAACGGAAGACTTGGCAAGAACAGGGACAATGTTAAAAATATTGAAGCACTGGTTCCGGAATACAAAGAGCTTAAGAAAAAATATGAGACTGTTAAAAAGCTGAATGATATTGCAGGGGCTGCTTTAGGCACGGGAAACGAAGACGGCCGCATTACTCTGGAAACCTTTATTCAGATGCAGTATCTGGAAAAGGTTCTGGCATACGCAAACAACAGGCTTAGTGTTATGTCTGACGGAGTTTATGATCTTGTGCGTTCCACAGTAAAAAAATCCGGGTCTTCAAAGACAGGACTGGACCTGAACATTTATGATCATAATGCATGCAGTGAACGCCCTGTAGAAAGTTTGTCCGGGGGAGAAAAGTTTCAGGCTTCACTGGCACTGGCTCTTGGACTGGCAGATGAAATCTCGATGTCGGGCAGTGGACTTAAAATGGAATCGATGTTTATTGACGAAGGCTTTGCCACACTGGATCCTTCAAGCCTTAAAAAGGTTATGAAGACATTGAATGATCTTTCCTGCAGTAACAGACTGATCGGTATAATCAGTCATGTGGGGGCTATGGACGGAGAAATTCCAAAAACAATTGATGTTGTAAAAGACAAGACGACTGGCATCAGCTATGCTAAAGTTAACATTGACAGTTAGAAAAGGGGATATTTTAATGGCAGAAAATTTGATTGAAAAAACCATAAGAGAACATATTCTCGAAAAAAATGCAGTTTTTGTTTTTCCTACTCAGATTGCAGCAGATTTGTGGGCTGACAGACTAATTCAGACTACAGAAGTAACAGCTGTTCCAATGGAAAAATTTATGGCTTGGGATAAGTTTAAGGGAGAAGCTGTCCGGGGTGAAAATCAGGATAAAGATCCGGTTCCTGCCACAATGCGTTCAATTTTTGCCAGTGTATTGATTAAGAAAAATGCCGGAAATCCCTTTCTGAAAAGTCTTATTGTTCCGGAATATGCAGAAACTGCAGAGGGTTTTGCTAACTGGATTGGATCAATTCTTCCGGGCCTGGGACTCTGGAAAGAATATTTTGATAAAACCGGTGGGTCCGGCGATGATGAAGACAAGGATCTTGAAATGCTTTATACAGAGTATTCTGCGTTCCTTAACAAATATAATCTTTTTGATCCTGCCTGGGAACGTCCGCCTTTTAAAGATACAGGAAAAATTTATTACATTTTTTATCCTGAAATTAATGAAGACTGGGAAGA
Organism: Treponema sp.; assembly: GCA_045627285.1. Taxonomy (GTDB): domain Bacteria; phylum Spirochaetota; class Spirochaetia; order Treponematales; family Treponemataceae; genus Treponema_D. Next base: position 6,819 of record JAZQNJ010000111.1, read on the forward strand.
ATATAAAAAAATTCTTGAAGACTCAGATAAATTCATTAAACTCATTAAATTTGAAAATTCTTCCGTAATAGAAGGCGATGTAAAATTGTTTGGCAATGCCCGTGTAGAAATTAAAAATGTGGCCAGTGTAATTTCTGCATTGCATCGTGAAAAAGGTATTGAGTGGTCAGATATTGCGGTAAGTGTTCCTGACATGGATACATATGAACCTTACATCGACCGTGAATTGAGCCTTATGGAAATTCCCCATGTTACAAAAAATGCAAGGCCTCTCGGTACAACTGGAGCCGGATGTTTATTCACTCAGATTAAAACATGTATAGATACAGAAAACAGTTATGCGGCAATTAAAGACCTGATTTTTAACCGGGAACTGCCTTGGAAAAAACAGCGGCTTGGGGAAGAACTTATTGCTTTTGGTCAGGAAAATCATTGTATCTGCAGTTTTACCTATAACGATAAAAAAATAGATGTCTGGGAAAAATCGCTTCAGGAAAACTGCACAAACCAGCTCGTAAGTAATTTTTATCATTCCTTAAACAAAAAACTAAAAAAATTTGCGGAAGCAAAAAGCTTTGCAGAACTGCGGGAAATTTATTTTGAATTTAGAAATGAATTTTTTGATATGGAAAAGTGCAGTGAAAAATCAAACAGTGTTCTTGGACGCTGTATTTCTGAATTAAGCTCTCTTATTGATCTGGAACAGAAATTTAAGGAATGCGAAGTTCCTTCTGTTCTTGGGTTCTTTACTGATTATCTTAGCCGTAAGGATTATCTTGGTCAGACAGAAAAGAGTGGAGTTCAGCTTCTTAAATATAAAAATGCAGCTTCGGCTCCTTTTGGATGTCAGGTGATTGTAGATGCAAGTCAGAGAGGTACAAGTGTAATTTATAAGGACTTGGGATTTTTAAACGAAGAGAAGAGACTTAAGCTTTTGAAACGGACAGAAACAAATGTTTCTGATAAGTTTATTGCACTTTATAAAATGAACAGCATGCTGGAAGAAGCATATTTTACATGTTCCGTAAGAACGCTGGACGGTTATTCTCAGGCTACAAGCTACCTGAATGAAGTTTCTCTGGAAAAAGAAACAGATGAAAATATTCTCTTTCCCGGGAATCCATACAATTCTGAAAAAAAGTGGTTTTTGACTAATGAAGCATTTCCTCAGCAGATTACTGTTACAGAAAAAGAAAGCTTTAAGAACTGGTTAAAAATGCAGAGTGTCGGAGAGCTGGTTCAGGATAAAGCCCTGACAATTGTTGGAAATCTTGAAGGCAAGATAATTGAAGATGGCAAGGTAAAACTTTCTCAAAGTCAGCTTAAAACCTTTTATGAATGCCCGAGAAAATGGCTTTATAAAAATTATCTTTCCCTTGAAGAGCAGGACAACGCTGCAGAACTTATGAACAAGTATGCCAGCGGAAGTCTTTATCATAAAATTCTTGAACTTTTCTGTAAAAATGTAAGAGAAGAAAATCTTGTTCTTGGTGTTGATGAAACAGGAGAGCTGGATGAAAAGTTCTCAAGTATTCTGAACAAAGCAATTGATGAAGCAATTGTTTATCATGATAACTATGATAAAAACTGTTTCTTAAAAAAAGAATTACTTAACACAACAAAGCAGACAATTACAGAAACAATTTTTGAATGTGTAAAAAGTTTCTGTAAAATCTTTAATAACTGTAAGGTTGCTGGTGCAGAAGACTGGTTTAATGTAGAAACAGAAACATATCGTTTTAGCGGCCGTATTGACTGTCTCTTGCAGGACAATAAAAACCTTCAGTATTATCTGGTGGATTTTAAAAATTCTGCATATTCAGTACCAGTTGAAAATTTTTATGTGCAGAAAGATAAAAAAGGTGAAGCAGTAGAAATTCCAGAGGGGCAGGTTCTTGAAGAACAGAGACTTCCGGATTTTCAGATGCCGACATATGTGTATCTGATGGAAAATTGCGATCATCCTGTAAAAGTTGAAAATGCGTGCTTCTTTAATATTAAGGACGCAAAGTGTTATCCGGTTTTTGGAGAGGAAATGGATCGCCGTTGTCCAAGAGCTAAACAGGCTAAAGATCAAAGTCCTTTGTTCAATATTGATGAATTTAAACCATCGGTGGAAAAAACACTGGAATGTGTAAACCGGTTTGTAGAAAGAGTCAAAAACAGCGATTTTTCTATTAACGAAAATGTTCAGAGTTTTTCAGTCTGTTTTGAATGTGAGTACAGCACAATCTGTCGTAAAACATTTAATGTTGGAAAAAAGGATTAGAGGGGGTAGATTATGGCAGAAAAAATTCCACTTCCAGAGCAGCAGGCTGCAATTGATGCAGTAAAAAATACAGTTGTTGCCGCCGGTGCAGGTTCTGGTAAAACAACAGTTCTGGCAAAAAGATTTTCTACTCTTGTTACAGAACATAACATCAATGTAGACGAAATATTAACACTGACATTTACAAAAAAAGCTACGGTAGAAATGTCAGACCGTATTTATAAAGTGCTTAAGGAAAAGGCTCCTGAGCAGGCAGCAAATTTTTATAGGGCAAATATTAAGACCCTGGACAGTTATTGTAACAGCGTTGCAAAGATGGGCTGCAGGTTTTATGGAGTAAGTCCTGATTTTACCCAGGATGACGAAACAATTACAAATCTTGTAAAAGCAAAAGCACTGCCTTTTATTCTTCAGCATCGTGATTATGAGGCAATCAGGCATTTTGTAAAAGTTGCAGATTATGAAAATGCCGCAGAAAAACTTTTTGTGTATCCGATTCTTAAAGGGTCTACTGTAGCAGAGCCTATTGATTTTAGAAATCAACTTAAAAAGCAGTATGAACGGATAGTTGAAGAATGGAATAAGAAGATTGTTGAGCTGGAAAAAGCTTTTGATGGCATGGTGGATTACATCAACAATTATCCTGGAAACAGAAAAACAGCGACAATGCAAAAATGGCAGGAATTTGCACAGACAAAGCAGATGCCTGAAAGTATGAGAATTACTCTTGAAAATCTGGAAGACGAAACTCTCAGTAAAAAACTCATGGCTTATGTAGATGAGGTTTACGAATTTGCATTTGCAAAAACCGGGCTAAATACAGAGGAAGGAAAAGTTCTTAAAGAATTTTTTGTGGCTTTTGAAGAAATCCAGAATGATATAATTATTCTCTTTAACTATATATACGGAATACCCTTTGTTAAAAGGCTGATTCCTCTGATGGAAGAATTTCAGCAGATAGTAATGGATGTAAAACGCAGCAGCAACTGTCTTACTTTTAAGGATATTTCAAATCTGGCTCTATGTACTCTTCGGGATTATCCGGAAATCCGCCTTCTTGAAAAGAAAAAGTATAAGGCCATCATGATTGATGAATTTCAGGATAACAACAGCGATCAGAGAGATATGCTTTTTCTTCTGGCAGAAAAAATGGAACGCATGGAAAAAGGGGTTCCTTCTGTAGAAGAGCTGATGAGCGAAAAACTGTTTTTTGTTGGCGACGAAAAGCAGAGTATTTACCGTTTCCGTGGTGCAGATGTTGAAGTATTTAATCATCTTTCCAATGATTTTAAAGATGGTAATCTGCCGATGTATACAAATCATCGTTCTGTTCCTTCACTTATTGCTGCATTTAATACAATTTTTGGCGGAGAGAGGTTTGCATCAAAAACTGCACAATCAGTGGATTTTGTAACAACGCCACCTTCTGTTTTTTACAATGAACGTCAGTTGGCAAATGGAACAGAGGTTCCTCCATACGAAGCTGTTTACCACAATGTTCTTGTTCCTTATTACAAAAAAGATCTTGCTGTTGAACCAAAAATTCACATTGCCGTTTATGAAGATACAGGAGATGAAGAAAGCGGCAGATTGACAAAAGAATCTGCAGAAGCAGAGTGGGTTGCCCGTAAAATAAAAGAAAAGCATGACGAGGGCGTTGAATGGTCGGAAATTGCAATTCTTTTGCAGAAGTATAACTTTCAGAACGAATTTGAAAGGGCTCTTCTGCGTCATGGAATTCCATATGTAATGGAAAGTGTAAGAGGGTTGTTTACTGATGGTCCTGTTGCAGACATGACTGCTTTTATGAAAACCTGTGCGTACGAGAGAGATACTATTGCTTACTGTCAGGTACTTCGTTCACCTTTTGTAAACCTTTCTCTTGTAGAAGCAGAGGCTGTAATTTCTCTTAAAGAAAAACCTTTCTCTCAGGAAGCAGAAAAAGTGCTGCAGGAAGATTCTCTTGTAAGATTCAGAAATGCTGCAGAATTTTTTAAAAAAGTACAGGAATCCTTTAAGTCGCAGACAATTGCTCAGACAGTTTCTATGCTGTGGTATGAAGGCGGATATCGTTTTGAAACAATGTGGAATCACACTGTAGAAATGTATGACAAGCTTTACGATATTCTTTTTGAACTGGCACGTCAGGCAGACGAAGATAATCTGAATCTTGCAAGCTTTGTTGACAGCCTTATGGATTATGATGACGAAAGTGCTGCTGTTGAGATGGAAATACCTTTGGAAAAAACAGAAGGTGTACACATCATGTCTATTCATAAAAGTAAGGGTCTTGAGTTTGATGTTGTATTTCTTTGTAATACTCATTCTGGTTTTGGAAATGATTCAAATTCTGATCCAACATATTTTAGTAAGGACTATGGTTTTGCATATAATTCACCGATTTACAGGCAGAAAAAAGGTAGTGAAGCAAAATACAGCAATTACTTTTATGAAATTGCCAGAGATGAAATCAGTAAAAAGCAGTCCGCAGAATTCCGTCGTGTAGCATACGTTGCTTTAACCCGTGCAAGAAATGAGCTTTACATTACAAACGGAAAGTTCAAAAACGAAAGTAATCCGGATGAGTATCTTCCGGGTGGTGAAAAAGCAATTTCAAATATGTGGCATGTAATTTGTCCGATTGTCGAATTTTATGAGGATGAAAATAACAGGGCTGCATCTCCTTTTACTCCAGTGGAAAAGATTCCTTCATTTGAAAGAGCTGAGGTTTATTCTGGATCAGGACGCAAAAATACTTCTTTGTCTAAAAAGGCACTTGTAGAAGAGCTACGTAAGGAAAATCCTTATGAAAGTACATCTGCTCTTGAGCAGGATAAAACTTTTAAACCTTATGTGAGTCCAAGTAAGTTTCACGGAGAAGACGAAGAAACCGGGAAAACTCCAGAGGGTGGACAGGTTTTTGCTTCAAAAGATGAGCTTGGTGGAAAAGACATTTACCCTGACATTGAAGCTGTCCGTCAGAAATATCCGGCATTTGGATTAAATAATTTTGGTACAATTGCTCATGCATACATGGAAGCTGCAATTAACGGTACAGAAGAAAAAATACCATACAGCAACAGGGATATTGTTGCTCTTGATGGGAAAACTGATGCTGTAAAAAAGATTGAAAAAGTTTGTGAAAGTATGAGGGAAGTATTTAAAAAGTCAGCACTTGGAAAGTCAGCCATGAATTCCAGCTGGCATAAAGCTGAATATGCTTTCCGCAGCCGGGTTGCAGGTAGAATTATCAGCGGGTCAATTGACCTTGTTTTTGAAAACTCAGACGGTACTTACATAATTGTGGATTACAAGACAAATCAGAAGGTAGAGCCGGAGATTTATTATAATCAGCTGGCCTGCTACAAGCAGGCAGTTTCTCAGATGATGAATGTAAGTACCGACAAGGTAAGTTGCTGGCTTTATTATCTGCGTTATGACAGGGCAGAAAACATTACAGAAGAGACTGCAAAAGTAAATCTTGAAGAGGCTGTTAAGCTTCTGAAAGATTAAGGGTTAAATATTCTTTGCCATGTCCTGGATTGCTTTTTTCCATTTTTCTACAAGCTCTGGAGGAGCAACTGGTTTTACATCTGCTCCCCAGCCAAGAATCCATCGCAGAACAGGCCGGAACTGATTGCCCTGGAAGCTTATGATTTTGCCACCCTCTGCTTCCTGGATTGTCTGGTCTGGCCCCCAGCGGCGTTCGGTAGCGTAAGTCTGGGCGTAACTGCCGTTTTTAAGGAAAATTGAATATGTAGTCATTCCAGGGCCTGTGCCTTCTACATCTCTGTAGCAGCCAAAGGAGCCTGGAGTTACGTCAAAAAAGTTGTAGTTTTCTGGCAGAACAAAGGTTTCGTTTTTGAGGGTTACCCGTGTAATGCGGCCAAGATTGTACATTTTGTTGATTTTGCTTTTGCATTCGTAAGCCCAAAGCTCCCACATGCCGTTATCAAAAATCAGTTGCAGTGGAATTACGCTGATGCTGATTTCTGTATTTTTTGAAGCAAGATTGTAGCCGATGGAAATATATTTATTCTGTTCCATTGCATTAAAAATTTCCTTCCAGATTTTATCCTGAATGTCTGCGGCCGGGGCTCCAAGAAAAACAACGCGACTGCTGGCAGATGAAGAAACGTTTGAAACTTTCTGCAGTTCTTTAAAAAGCTGTGAAGTTTTATCGTAAACAGCTGTTCCTTTGAGGGAATCAATCAGGTTGTTGATCATGTTAACGTACTTAACGTTTTCCATGCTGGTAATAAAAGAAGGCATTAAAACTGTGTGACCGCCTTTCGAAAACCAGCGTCCTTCATTGTCGTGCTGGTACGGGCATTTTTCTCCCATTTCCTTAAAGCGGCGGTAAAGGGTTTTTTCTGAGACGTGTTCAAATCCCCGGGCAGAAAGACGTTCACTAAGTTCTTTAATTGTGAGTCTGGCACCTGTGGAAAAAATTTCGTTGATGCAATCAATCTGGTTTGAAATTTCTAATGTTTTACTCATAAGGTCTTTTAAAAATACTAGGTAAAGTTGAAAAAGGCAAATTGAAATCTGTTATTTTTTTTGATGATGAAGTATTTTATTAAAGGGGATGAACATGAAGGAAACATTTTACATTCGTCAGGCAACTTTGCAAGATGCACAGGAATTGCTTGATATTTACACACCATACATTAAAAAAACAGCTATTACTTTTGAATGGGAAGCTCCTTCTCTGGAAGAATTTAAAAGCAGAATTGAAAATACCCTCAGAAAATTTCCATACATTGTTGCTGTTGAAAAATCTACCGGTAGTATTAAAGGCTATGCATATGCCAGTCCGTTTAAGGAAAGGGCTGCCTATGACTGGGCTATTGAAACTTCAATTTATGTTGAAGAAAACAGCAAAGGAAAAGGTATTGGAAAGATTCTTCTTGAAAGTCTTGAAAAAGCCCTTGTCCGTCAGAATGTTCTTAACAGTAATGCCTGTATTGCTTATGCAGATACAGAAGACGAATATCTTACAAATGCCAGCGTAGCGTTTCATGAAAAGATGGGATACAGAATGATTGGTGAATTTCATGATTGTGGTTTTAAATTTAACCGCTGGTACAGTATGGTCTGGATGGAAAAAATGCTTGGGGAACACAAGGAAGACCAGCCTCCCCTGATTTTCTGGCCGGAAGTTGATGAAAACTTTAAGGCAGAGTTATTTTCAAAATGAAGTATAAAAAAATCGTTACCGGAAAATTTATAGATCGTCCTAACAGATTTATTGCTCATGTAGAAATTGAAGGAAAAACAGAAACGGTTCATGTAAAAAATACAGGCCGATGTCGTGAGCTGCTGCTTCCAGGGGTGACTGTAATTCTTGAGGACTGGCGGGATCGAGAGGGTGAACACCGTAAAACTAAATTTGATC
>JAZQNJ010000112.1:0-2715 GCA_045627285.1 Treponema sp.
CGCCTAAATATACCTTATGAACGAGAAAAAAAATTAAATATCTATTATGATGGTGTAAAGTTAAATAGTTATTACATTTGTGATTTTATTTGTTTTAATAGTCTTATTGTTGAATTGAAAGCATTAAAAAAACTTTCAGGAACAGAGGAATCTCAAATAATTAATTACTTAAAAGCTACTAAATTGGAAAAAGCATTACTCATAAATTTTGGAGAAAGCTCTTTAATATACAAAAGATTTGCTAATACAAATCCTAAAAATAATCTGCGCTAATCTGCGCAATCTGCGGAAGTTAACATGCGTACAGCTGTAATTAAACGAAACACTAAAGAAACTCAGATTGAACTTACCCTTAACCTTGACGGCAGCGGTAAGTGCACAATGGAAAACCCGGTAGGATTTTTTCATCACATGCTTAATTCATTCTGCAAGCACGGAATGTTTGATTTAAGCGGAAAAATTTCCGGTGACCTGGACGTTGACCAGCACCACTTAATCGAAGACACAGGAATTGCCCTTGGCCAGGCCTTTGCCCAGGCTCTCGGTAACTGTGCCGGCATTGCACGCAGCGGTTACTTTATTTACCCGATGGACGAAAGCCTTTTACGCTGCGGTGTTGAGTTTTACAAGATTCCTGCAGAAGGTGAACTTGCAAAGACCGGAAACAAAGCCGATGCAGCAGCCAGCGATGGAAGCGACACAACAACTCAGGTTGCAGTAGACTTTGGAGGACGCCCATATTGTGTCTGCAACGCCCAACTTACAGGCATTCCACTTGTCTGCCAGAAAGAAGACGGCACACAGTATCTTTTCCAGACAGACTGCTTTGAAGACTTCTGGCAGGGATTTGCAGCCAACGCAAAATGCAACATTCACCTGGACACAATCCGCGGCAGAAGTGACCACCACAAGGTAGAAGGCTTATTTAAAGCCGCAGCCCGGGCAATCCGCAATGCAGTAGAAATTGATTCCCGCCGCAACGGAGAAATTCCTAGCACAAAAGGAACTATTTAAAATTTGCACTGCAATAAAACAAAACCCCGCAGAACATATCAAACGGTTGCGGGGAAAGAATAAAAATTGTAATTAACAGTAAAAACTTATTTCACCAAAACGCTCTTTCCACTTTGAAAGAATATCAAAATAACGTGTTTCAATAATACGCAAAAGTGAATTTAACACATGATCACTAATTTTAGAATTATTATTAGCCAGTAGAGTTTTACCATTTTTAGTCAACCAAACTTTGGTTGCATATTCTTGCGGAGCCCCCTGTGAAATATGTATGTGAACAGGCTCCAGAGGTTCTCCCTCACGCGACCAGAAATATATATAATAAGATCCAACTTTAAACAGCTGTGGCATGATCAAAGCCCCCGCATTCTGCAAAACGCATAATCAGGTGAGCTCCTGACTCAATGATATCCTTTATTTCAGCTAATTTTTCTGCAGAATAACCGATATTCTCTGACCATTCATATCCAGGCAACTTACATTCAATATGATTAAAACCATTCTTTTCATCTGGTGTCTCTGCGTATACAATTACAGTCCCATCATTTTTCAATTCTGTATGAGTAATTTCTGTATTATCTGGCAAAGTCATATAAGAATATATCATAATTTCACCTCCACCTTTTTCTATGTGAATTATATCACATAATAAAACAAAACCCCGCAGAACAGATTAAAAAACTGATATGTACCCCTTTTACTGGACAAAAGTAAAAGGGGTATTTTTATTTATAAAACTATTCAGCAATGACCGAAGGATCTGCATTCACAGTCCACTCGTTTTGTTCTGCCAGAGCCTTAAGATCAAGAACATCAGAATCCCAGCCTATTGCTCCGCCAGTGTAACAGCGGTTCATGATGGCATTTCTTCCGGAATATTCAGCAGCGATCTGTTCAGCAGAAAGCTTTCCGTAACTTGTATATTTAAAGTTTGAGTCACAGTTGTAACCGGTAAAGAAAATATCTTTGTTTTTGTTACATTCACTGTAGAAGTCGCCGTTTATGCTTCCCTTTGTACATTTAGTTCCAACAAAGGCAACGTTGTTGTAATAGCTTTCAATCTGTTCAGGCTTTGTCCATGGGTTGCGTCCAAGGTAAGTATCAATACCGTCAACCCAGATTTCACTGTTAAAAACAACAAGTCCCTTGTAAACAGGATTTGCACTGGAACTTGCACGAGGAGCAGTCAGATATGCACGGTTAGTTCTGTCACCAACTGCACAAAGAATACAGTTTTCATAAAGGGCAACCTTTCCAGATGTTTCCATCCACAAAAAGTCAACGTCGCCTTCAACATAACATTTGTAGAACCATGCTTTACCGGTAGTACGCAGAGTATCCTGATGACTCAGATAAGAACAATTGTAAGAAGCCACATAGCCGCTTCCGTCATAGCCGATACATTCAAGCTGATTATTTCCGGCAGCAGAACCAGACTGCTTTAAAGTAACGTTTTCAAGAACAAGGTTTGCACTACCCAGAACAGAAATCAAACAGCGCTTTTTACTGTCTTTAGTACCGTCATTTTTCATAGTACAGTTAATCAGACAGCCAAGCCCATATTCATTGTCAACTACACCATCTTTACCGGCCACCTTGTCAGGACCGCTGATAACAATAGTTGCAGCCCCGTTATAAGCAAGCTGCTTTTCACCAATGTTGTAAGTTCCGGCATCAAGTGTAATAACAAACTTCCCTTCA
>JAZQNJ010000113.1:0-56616 GCA_045627285.1 Treponema sp.
TGCATTGGAAGCGATGCTGACAGTGGCGTAAAAACCGTAAAAATTACTGAAACTCTGTTGTATTTACCTTCAGGTGGAAGTAAGCAGAATATAATTGCTAAAAATGATTCCAATGGGTACGGTGTATTTCTGGAAAAAACTGCAGGTACATTTACATCCGAATTCGAATACAAACTTTGTTCTATTGATGATGGTATTATTCAGCTGGATTTTGTTCTTTACGATAATGCAAATATACCTTCTGCAAAAAACACTATTTATGTAATCAAAGATACTACAGTTCCAAGAAACATGGAAATAAGCAACAAACAGCCGACTACAATAAATGATTTTGACTCACCAAGAACTATTAAAATTATACTTGATTCAAATACCCAGTGGGCAACAAATATTACTAATGCTGAAAAAAAATACAATTCCACTTTTACAGATTCTCTTTATTACGGTTTTTCAAGAGACTCATTAAAGCCTGCTGTTTGTAAAACTAATAGTGGAAGATTGAGACAATATTATGTTGAAACAGATTTCTCAAAAAACACAATTCTTCAATTCTATATTGAAGATGAAGTTGGAAATATAACAACAACAGAAAGGTTTATTCCTCATTCGGTTAATATAATTTACATTGAAAGTGATGAAAATGGTGCTGTTACCATCAATAGACAGGCATTATTCAATGACACAGAACTTAAGGGGAATGAAAGCTTCTCGAATGTTTTGTATAACCTAAATAACGAGACATGGGTACAATACCAAACTAATGGTGCTAGTTGTTCTATTGGCATTTCCGCTTTAAAATCAGCATCTAATTTTAAAGCTGCTGTATATCCAAGTATAACTACAGAAACTGGTCAAACTATCTATGGTGGGTTAGGTTCTATATTTGAATATGATAAAAACTCATCTGACGCAGGAACAAATATAACAAAACCATCATTTGTATATTCAAATGTAATACCAGGTCCAAAAAACTCTAAGATTTATTATTATGAAATACAATTGACTTCCCCTAGAGAAACTGATGTTGACTATTATTTTTATTATCCTTCAGACTATTACAAATTAGACTTTAATGATGAGGATAAAGCTATTTTCCCTATTCAACTCTCTAATACTACCTCGATAGTAACAAACTGTCGCTTATACGCTACCAATGGTTCAAGTTATAATGCAAGTGAAGAAGAGTGGGGAAAAACTTTATCTGAAATGGGTAAAATTACTAACGATTTTGACCTTAACCCACCTAATGCATATGGAGATAGTGAAACGACACAGAGATTTGCTCTTTATTCCAGAGTACAAAATCTATATTCCTATGACGGTAGTTACATTATTTCTAAAGGATTTAAAGATGAATTTTCTGGACTTAAAGAAGGGATGATTGATGGAAAAACATATTTCCAGTTAGAAATGAATTACTTAGAATCTCCAGATTTTCCATCTATTTGGACTAAAACTGCTAATTCTAATAACTCGTCATTTTATGCTGATATTCGCTCTACTCTTTACTCCAGATTACAAAATACAGCACATAATACAAAAACAGTAAAAGCTTTTCCTTCATACAAAACAAGCGATGAAAAATCCAATTTTTATACAAATTTTGTTTATGCTCCAGAAGCATCAATTTCTTCCGCAGTACCAATAAAAGATATTGAAGAAGGAAGCAGTATTATTTGTGATTTTGTTTGTTATGATAATGCAGATAATTACACTTCCAGTAATTATATTTCCTGGTATGGAACAATACGAACTCTTACAGAAAAACCTGCTTTGAGCATTTCCAATTCTAAACTAAAGGTTTCTATACCTGATGAAGGTAATTATCATACAGACAATTACATGTATAACGTTGTTGTAGAAAAGCTTAAACCTATAGATGCGGCGGAAAAAGATTACGAATGGTCTACTTGCAGGGCTTATGATACAACCGGAGACTTTCTCGGAACTGAAGGCACAGATAGGCTTTATAAATCAAAAGATGATTCAAATACAACCTTGACATATTCTTCTTCAGATAAGACCTGGTCAAAAGAAATAGGAATGGGCGCAATAACATCAACTCAAATTCCAGGAGAAGATTTCTCTGATTCCTTTATAAAAGTCAATATTATGGTGTCTGATTTTACACAATATATTAAAAAAGATGGTACTTTGTGGAATGCTTATCGTGACTGGATGCGTACAGTTGATCCTGCCTACTCTTACCCTGTTTATCTCTACACCGGAAACAATGTTTGTAAATCTAAAAACTATCAGGAACTTAATGGTAAAATTCAGATTAACCATGACAGACCTTGTTTTGTTCAGACAGTTTGTAGTGCCAAAGACCGGGGTGACAATATGGATGAATGGGAACGCCGTGGTGAAAAACTTAATAAACAGTATTTCTTTACAGAATCCTTTAAGCTTTCTGACTATGAACCTCGCTTAGATGATATTCCTAGTGGTGACTACTACCGTTACATTATTCACTATGCCGATGGTTCATATCAGATGACTGAGACAAAAAGAAAATAAAAGATAGTCTGCTTAATAAATTAAAATTCTAATTAGTAACACTTTCGGCTGTATTCTGATCTAAAGCTGGATCAGGTACAGCTTCTTGCGGCTCTTTAGAGGCTGGTTCAGCAATTTTCTCTTCAAAATCTTTTATCTTTGAACTGTCAGGAAACTTTTCTTTTAATACATTAAGATTTTCTCTTGCAGTATCGAGATTTTTCTGAAAAATCAAAAGGCTTATATAATTTTCAAGAATTACGGAATCGTCTGGATACTTTTCTTTTAAGTCCTCATATTGTTCCCGGGCTTTATCAACATTTCCTGACATCCCGTTAACATAAGCAACAGATAATTGAAGGTCTTTATTCTCAGGATCAAACTTTAATAAGGTTTCGTAGGCTTCCTTAGCTTTTGAATAATCACCAGAAAACACATAACAACGGGCAAGTTTATAATAAGCGCTAAGTCTCAATTCTTTATTTTTCATTGCCAGTTTATAGTATTCAGTTGCTTTGTCGTACTTTTTTAAATCCATATAGCCGTCAGCTATGGTAAAATACTCAGAGGAAATGTTTTTTGTAATGATTTTTGACTCTCCAGGGACCTTAAAAGCATTACTCGTCTGACAAGCTGAGAAATTTAACAAAAGAACACCTGTGATTACAGGAATCAAACATCCATATTTGATTTTGATCATTTTATTCAAGTACAGTCTCTTCAATTTTAGAGTATTGATTTCTATATAATTCTGAAATGTTAGAACCATAATCTGCCATAAGACGAATAATGTTCCTTGGATTTTCTTTTTTATCACATCCATTAAGACGGTCACCTGCGTCACCAAGTCCAGGCATAATGTATGCTTTTTCATTAAGAACAGGATCAAGCCACAATGTGTAACATGTACAATTTTCTAGTGCACGGGTTACACGGAGACTTCCCTTTAATGCAGAGATTACATTAAAAAATTTAATAGACTTTGGCTTTACTCCGTTCTGCTGGAGATATTTTACAACAGTTACAAGAGATCCTCCTGTAGCATTCATAGGGTCAGCAAAAATCAAATCTTTTCCATTCAGATCTTCCAGGTTAAAGAAAGACTTTTTAAGATCAAGAATGTATTCCATATTGTCTTCGTTTTTAGAATCGTCTCTGTTGATTTTAAACAAAGCAAATGGAGTTACGTATTTGTGACTTGAATATTCTTCAATTTCTTTTGACATAATGATTGAAGGAAGAAGAGCACCACGAAGCATTACGCACATAACTGTGTTTTCAATTTTTGAATCAATATCAGGAATCTTATGAACAGCAAAATTCTGAACAGGATAATTTACAGGAGTTTTTACAACAATATGGCCTTTGTGGCTTTCATTTTCTTCTGTAAAAGCAAGACGGAAAAGCATTTCGTAAGCACGCTGCACGTAATAAAGAAATTCCTGATGTCCTGTATTAACATCACGAAGTTTAGAAATTACGCGGCTTGCCTCTGCATGACTTCCTGTATCAGTTTCGAAAGAGAAAACTTTGATATTAGGATTTTCTTTACATATTCTTTGAAGTTCCTTTCCCATTTTATCAAAGTTCTGGATCACTTTATCTTCATTAAGCGGTGAAAAATTTCTTTGATTTTCATCGTACATAGATTTGAGAAGACCGATATCGTCAAAATCTTTTTGTGTAAGATAGCCGTCAAGATCTTCCGCCTTGAGAATGATTTTTTCACTGCTTTTCATTTTGGTTCTCCTTTAGTTTATGATTATATTTACAAGTTGTTTATATGTTAACGAAATGTCCGTAACTGTAATTTTTGCAGGTCCTGTCTGTTGAATTTTAGCTGGAACCGGGAACATAACTCTCTTTAAGAGCTCAACAACAGCTTTAGTTGAAGACTGATTTGAAAGATTTATTTCCAGTTTTAATGCAAAAAGATTATCTTTTTTAGATGGAATCAGTTCCCCCTGAATTGAATCCATTCCAAGACTTATAATTTTACCCAGAAGGCTTTTAATAAGAATTCCAGGATTATTTGAATAAAATTTTATTGAATTATTTTTATTATCAAGAAGATAAGAATATATCTGATTTGTGTCTTTTTGGGTCTGGGGCTTTTGAGAAACCTGAACATAATTCTCATACCGTTTAAGCATGTCTCCTACATCACCAGAAACCATAAGCTCCTCTGAATTAGGATAAGCAAGCTGCAAATTTAATCTTTCATGGGTGTAAAAGGTTAAAGGGACTGTTGTTTCAGTGTAAATATTATGATTCCAGCCATTATTCTTACTAAGTGCCGACTTCATGCCTATTGCAGGATAAGATCCATCTATTGCAATTTGAAAAAGACCTTTATTACCACAGCTTATAGCCATATTATTGGTTCTGGAAACAATGGTGTTTGAATCTTTTTCTGAAAGAGAGGCTATGTTCTGCAAAGCATATTTTACAAAAGACTGATTATTTTGAACTGGAATATAAACAAATACAGAAGCTTCCGGATCAATCAAATCAAAAATATCTACCTTTGGTAATTCTGGTGATGAAGAACATGAGAAAAAAGTTAAGGCTGTAAAAAATGAAGCAGCAAGGCTTAAAAACTTTGCTGCTTCAAAACATTTATTATGCTTTAACAACAGATGCACTCCAGCATTTATCATCAGCGTCGATGGCAACACCGTTTTCTACTTTATCACTCCACTTCTGACTTGCTGTAAGTGTTGAAGAAGCAATAAGGTCACCAAACATTTCGAAGGCTGCCTTAAGTTCAGCATCTCCACCAACTGTAAGGTTGATTTTATCAAGAACTGTTAAGCCGCTCTCTTTTCGCAGGTTCTGAATACCGCGGATAAGGTCACGAACATAACCTTCTTTTTTAAGTTCGTCAGTTACCTTTGTTTCAAGACCGATTGTAATTGTACCTTCATTAAGAACTTTGAGGTCCTCTTTTTCTGTACGTTCAACAATGATTTTGTCTGTATTAAGGTCAACTTTCTGGCCTTCTACATCGATTGAAACTGGTTTTCCAGCAAGAATGTCAGAAATCTGATCATTTGAAAGTGTTGCAATTACTGCTGCAGCAGCTTTCATCTTAGGACCAAGTTCTTTACCGAGGTTACGGAAATTTGCCTTTGCAGAGTAAGCAACAAGTTCATCTTCCCGTTCATGGAAAATAACTTTTTTAACGTTAAGTTCTTCTGCAATTGCATCCTGCATATTTTCCAGAACTTTGCGTTCTTCTGCATCACGAGTTACAAGTTCTGCAGCGGCCAGTGGCTGACGGTTTTTAAGGTTAAACTGGTTACGGAGACTGCGTCCCATTGAAACAGCTTTCTGTACAGTTGCCATCTTGAATTCAAGTTCTGTATCACGAAGTTTTTCGTTGTATACAGGAAAATCCATAAGGTGAACAGAATCCTTGTCTGAATCAAGTTTAAGATTCTGCCAGATTTGTTCTGTAAGGAACGGAATAATTGGAGCCGCACAAAGACAGAATGTTTTAAATGCTGTATAAAGAGCTTCAAATGCTTCAATTTTGTCCTGAAGATTTTCATTTTTGGCAAAACGCTTGCGAGAACGGCGGATATACCAGTTATTCAGCTGATCAATAAAGCTGATAAGAGGATCAATTGCTGCACTTAAGTCGTAATCATCAAGAGCCACTGTTACATCCTGAACCATCTTTTGTGAAACAGAAATAATCCAGCGATCCATTGGATTTGAAGGAACTTTATTATCAAAAACGTGACCTGTACAAGTATAGCCTTCAACGTTTGCGTAGCTTACAAAGAAATTGTAGCCTGACCAGAGAGGAATGATGATATTCTTAAGAACTTCACGAACACCATTATCTGAATAACGAAGATCATCAGCTTTAACTACTGCAGAATGAATAAGGAACAGACGCAGTGCATCAGCACCAAATTTATTGATAGCCTCAACAGGGTCTGTATAATTTTTGAGTGACTTAGACATTTTGCGTCCGTCTTCTGCAAGAACAAGACCGTTTACAATACAATTCTGGAATGCAGGCTTGTCGAAGAGATGGCTTGCAAGAATTGTAAGTGTATAGAACCATCCGCGAGTCTGATCAAGACCTTCAGAAATGAAGTTTGCAGGAAAATGATTTTCGAAATATTCTTTATTTTCAAATGGATAATGCTGCTGAGCATAAGGCATTGAACCTGATTCGAACCAGCAGTCAAATACTTCTGGAATACGGTGCATTGTGCCTTTATTACATTTTGAACATTTGAAAGTAATTTTATCAACATACTGCTTGTGAAGATCTTCAGGATATGTGCCGGAAAGATCTTTAAGTTCCTGACGGCTTCCTACACAAACTGAGTTTTTACAATCAGGATCATCACAACGCCAGATTGGAATTGGATTACCCCAGAAACGGTTGCGGCTTACTGCCCAGTCACGAGAACCTGCCAGCCACTTACCGAAGCGGCCTTCCTTAATGTGTGCAGGCTGCCATTTAATCTGGGAGTTTGCTTTAAGAAGAGAATCATGATGATCAGCTACCTTAACAAACCATGAACCGATACCACGATAAATAAGTGGAGAAGAACATCTCCAGCAGTGTGGATATGAGTGCATGTGCTGTTCTTTTTTAACAAGCTTACCTTCTTTCTTAAGGCGGTCCATAATGTCTTTATCACAGTCTTTTACAAAACGGCCTGTGTAGTCTGAAACAGCTTTTGTAAACTTACATTCAGCGTCGATTGGCTGAACATTTGGAACACCACTGCCACGGAATACTTTATTATCTTCTTCACCGAATGCAGGTGCAATATGAACGATACCAGTACCGTCTTCTGTAGAAACGTAATCTGCATTGAACATGCGGAAGGCACCGGCTGTACATTTCTGACCGCTTTCTGCTTCACAGGCAGCGGCATCTTTAAGATTAGCAAAATATGGGAAAAGTGGTTCATATTCTGCACCGAGGAAGTCCTTACCTTTTGCACGGTAAATGATTTCGTAAGAGTTTTCATCCTTGAAATATGCTGAAAGACGAGCTTCTGCAAAGATGTAGTAGTCACCTGATTCTTTGTCGAGAATCTTTACGTAATCAAGCTCTGGTCCCATACAAAGACCAAGGTTTGATGGAAGAGTCCATGGTGTTGTTGTCCATGCGATAAAATATGTTTTACCGTTGGCCATATCAGCATCTTTTACGCCTGCAGGAGCTTTAGTAATCTTAAAGCGTACAGTTACAGTCATGTCGTTAACATCTTTGTACCCCTGGGCAAGTTCGTGTGTAGAAAGAACTGTTGCACAGCGTGGACAGTATGGAAGAATATACTGACCTTCATAAATGAGACCTTTGTCCCACAGTGATTTTGCAACCCACCAGATTGATTCCATGAAGTCTGGATTCATTGTCTTGTAGTCGTGGTCAAAATCAACCCAGCGACCCATACGTGTAATTGTTTTGCGCCATTCTGATGTATATTTAAGAACGGAAGCCTTACACTTGTCGTTAAACTTGTCGATTCCGTATTCTTCAATTTCGTGCTTTGAGTTAATACCAAGTTCTTTTTCAATGAGGTTTTCTACCGGAAGACCGTGACAGTCCCAGCCAAATCGGCGTTCAACCTTTTTACCTTTCATTGTCTGGTAGCGAGGAATAATATCTTTAATTGTTGATGGAATAAAGTGGCCGAAATGTGGAAGGCCAGTTGCAAATGGAGGTCCGTCGTAGAAAACGAAATCTTCAGCACCTTCGCGCTGTGAAATTGATTTTTTAAATGTGTCGTTTTCTTCCCAGAATTTTAATACTTCTTCTTCCTGTTTTGGAAAATCTGGTTTTGGATTTAATGATTTATACACGATTGTCCTCTTATTATTAATTAATGATAATCTTAAATATTATAACGAAATAAGAGGTTTTAATCTATATAAATTTTCAATTGCAAAATGGACAATTAACTTTCGGAACGTGCGTTTCTTAATTGTTTAATAAATGGATTATATTTTTCAAGCTCATGAATTTCTTTCCAGTGGAAGTCCAGATTCGAAGGTGGAAACAATGGTTTTGGCTGAGGGGCCATTCTGGAATTATCTGACTTAACTCGCTGCAATAAAGTTTCACGAGTTCCAGAGTCCGGAACATAAGAAAGATAAGGTTTTCCTGAAGCAAAAATCAAACTTTCTTCATCACAAATAAGGTTTTCTGGCAGGTGTCCTGATTTCTGTATATTTCTAATTCTTGTACTTCGGCCAGTAGCACAAGTAAACACTTTACCTGCAGTACTTATAAATTTATTGAGGGCATGAATCATTATATCATCAGAAAACTCTGCCTGGTCATCAGAAAAATCCATTTCACTTTCCCAATACCGTATGTGATAAACATTTGACCCATCAACAAAATATGATAAGAGCTCATTTCTTATAATTGGTGGAGAAATAGTTATTCCGGAAGCTGCCCCTGTTTCGCAAAGAGCATATTTTCCATTATCAAACTGCTGTTTTACATAAAAATTCAGATAGATATTTCCGTTTATAACAGCCACAGGAATATAAACGGGATCTTTGCGACCTGGATATTTAACCTCAAGTTCATAAGCTCCTGCTGTACCGGCACTGTTTTCTGAAGTAGTTGCAAATCGAATTTTAATATTTTCGCCGCGAGGTGCTGTGGCATCATTTTTTGATCTTGTTGAAATCTGAGCAAAGCTTGGAGGTTCAGCTGCCCTATCATCATACCATCTGTAAAAAACACGTAAAACGCAGGAAAATTCACCTTCCTCCCCGGCAAAAAGTATGAGTCTGTCATTACCCTGCCAGATACCTTTTAACAAATCTGGAACTTTTTCTGTGTACTCGAGAGAAAAACTGTTGAGGAGCAAAATGAATAAAACTAAAAGAAAAGTGAAGTGCTTTTTCATAAAACTTAAGTTCATTATGACAAAAAAATTCACTTTCTGCCATAATGAACTTAAATTGATGACCATTACTTAAAGAGTTTTTTAATTTCTTTTTTATAAATTTCAGAAATCTTATGACGCATAAGTTCCTGCTTCATGTTAATTTCTTTTCCAATCTGGAAGCTTTCCTGTAAAAGCTTAAAAGTAAAAATTCGTTCACAAGTGCGGAAGCCAGTTTTAGCATTCACAAGTTCGTCAATTTCTGCCCTGAAAAGATTTTGTATTTCGTTAGTTTCAAGAAGATTTTCGTAGTTATCATAAACGATGGAATTTTCTTCTGCATAATTGATTACATTTGCCTGATCAGGAACAATGAGTGCTGAAACATATTTTTGATCCTGTCCAAGAATTACAGTTCGTTCGACATAAGGACTTGCATTAACTGCTTTTTCAATTACCTGAGGTTCAATATTTTCGCCACCTAAAAGAACAATAGTATCTTTTGCACGACCTACAATTTTAAGTTCATGATCAAGAGAAATCATTCCAAGGTCACCTGTATTAAGGAATCCATCTTTATCAATAATCTGGGAAGTAAGATCATCCCTCTTGTAATAACCTTTCATAATCTGACGGCCTTTTACAAGAACAAGCCCTTTTCTACCAGGTTTTAATGGTGTTGAATCAGCTATCTGACCGTCTTTTTCTGCAACAATCTTAAGTTCAAAGCTGGGAAAAATAAGACCAACATTATTGGATCTAGGTTTCTTTGAGTTACGTACAGAAATTACAGGAGCTGTTTCTGTCATACCATAACCTTCCAACAGGTTAAAGCCGATGGCATGGAAAAAATCTTCGGTATTTGGCTGAAGGGCTCCACCACCAGAAATTGCTGCCCGCATTTTGCCACCAAATTTAGTACGTATTTTTTTAAATACAATATATTCACCTGCAAGATGTGGAAAATAAAAGAGACAGAAAGGGATTATTCCTATTAAGGTTTCTAAAAATCTTGGATACCAGTGATAGCGGCAGCGAAGACCGCAAACCATTTCCTTGGCGTGGTAATATTTTTTTCCAAAATAAACAAAAGTATTAAATACCCATTGCTTCATTCCGCTCTGTTTTTTTATTTCACGATACAAGCCCTGGGCTACAGATTCCCAGAGACGTGGAACGGCATTCATCCATTGTGGCTGAATAAGAGCCATGTCTCCAAGCATTACTGAAGCAATCGGCTTAGAATATGCAAATCCACCTTCCATGGCAACAACCATATAAAGAAAGGCTCTTTCAAAACTATGCCATATTGGAAGAACTGTAAGCCAGATATCCCCCCGCTGCATGAGTCCCAGTGCGTTATGAGCAACTTCACACTGTGCAATAAAATTGTCATGAGTAAGCTGAACACCTTTAGGGACGCCAGTTGTACCAGATGTAAAGATAATTGTTGCGAGGTCATCAGGTTTAATTTGTTCTGCGTCTTTTTCAATCTGAAGCCATTCTTCTTTTGAAACTTCAACACCTTCACTTTCCAGTAAATGATAATTAATTACTTCAATTCCTGCTTCTTTGGCTTTATTAACAAGCGATTCAGCGGGATAATCAAAAAGGATAGCTGTTTTGAGTTCAGGAACTTCTTCAATTTTATCTAAAACCTTTTCCAGCTGACGGCCATTTTCAAAAAAACTGTATTTACAGTCAGCAAAATTCAGAATAAACCTGATTTCTACTCCCATCGAATCACAGCCTCTTGGAACATCGGCAGCTCCTAATGTTAAGAGAGCATAGTCAGTAATAAGCCATTCACGACGGTTGTCACTGATTAATCCTACATGGTCGCCCTTTTTAATACCAAGCTTTTTAAGGCTATATGCCATTTCAATTACATGCTGGTAAACCTGACTATAGCTGTAACGGACAAAAACGCCGCTTTTATTTTTTACAGCCTGAAGTGTCAGATTTGGAATTAATTTTGCCTTCTCTTTTAAGAGAACCGGAATATTGTGACCAAGAGTTTTATCAAATTTATTATCTGAAAGAATCTTTAACATAATAAATGACAATATCACGTTTTTTGTCATTTTGACAATATCTTACGTAAAGACATTTTTATTTTTTTCTGTTAATATTTTGTTTATGATTACATATCTTGGAAAACTTGGTGAACTTACTTTAAAAGGTTCAAATATAAAATCTTTTGAAAGAGCTTTGATAAATAACGCAAAAACTTATCTTCTGTCAGTAGATGCCAAAGTAAGGCTCAATTCAGGAAGACTGTATGTTGAATGCAGTGAAGATGCCTGTGAAGCTGTAGAATTTGCACTTAAACACCTTATAGGAATTACAGGCTGGGCAAAAGCTGAAGTTGTAGAAAAGGACATAAAAGCAATTCAGCAGAAAGTACTGGAACTTGCAATATCAGCAAAAAAATCCGGTGCTAAAACCTTTAAAATTCAGGCCAGAAGAAGTGATAAAAATTTTGAATTAAACAGCTACGGCATTATGCAGGAAGCAGGCGGCCTTGTCTGGGAGCAGAAAGTTCTTGATGTTGATATTCATAATCCTGATGTAACTTTTACAGTAGAAGTCCGGGACAGATGTTTTGTATATTCTGATGCAAATAGAAGCTGCCGTGGTCTTCCTGTAGGATGCAGTGGAAAAGGACTATTGCTTTTAAGCGGTGGTCTGGACAGCCCTGTTGCAGGATACAGAATGATGCGTCGCGGTATGACTGTAGATTGTGTTTACTTCCACTCTTATCCATACACTTCAAAAGAAGCCCAGGAAAAAGTTGAACGCCTGGCAGAAATCATATCAGGATTTGGATTACGAACTCACATAAATATAATTCCTTTTACAGAAGTTCAAATGCAGATAAAGAAAAAAGCACCAGAAAACTACTCTACTTTGATGCTTCGCATGTGTATGATGAAAGTTGCTTCAAAGCTTGCAAAAAGAATTGGTGCAGACTGTCTCATTACAGGTGAAAGCCTGGGTCAGGTAGCAAGCCAGACAAACGAAAATATGGCTGTAACAGAAAGCATGGCTGAACTTCCTCTTTACAGACCATTGATTGGTCTTGATAAAGAAGAAATCATTTCTACTGCAAAGGAAATTGATACTTACGAAACAAGTATTCTGCCATACGAAGACTGCTGTGTTTTATTCAGTCCAAAGCATCCTGTATTACGAGCACCACTTGAGGAAGCTCAATCAATTTATAAATCAATGGAAATTGATGAGCTTGTTGAACAGGCCTTTGAACAGAGAGAGCTTGTACGTTTTGAATCCGCAGGATATGTTGCTTCAAAATGGGGAACTAAAGATAATAAAGAAAAACTTGCTTCCGGTAACGGTTACCGGATTCCTAAAAAAGACTAAATGCAAAAAAAATGCCTGATTTGAAGTCCACTTCAATTCAGGCATTTTTTATATGACTATGTCCAAAAATAATGTTGCTGTGACGATCGTGCTGGTAGAAATCACAGCAGGGACACAATTTTCAGATACCGCGGTTATATTTAGAAAGTATATTTCAAACCTATTGTAATATAATGATTGACTTTATCTGTAAGGTTATTTACCCATTTTTCTTTCTGTTTTTCGACTTCCTTATCAACATCATCATAGAATGCATCTTTAAGGGAAACATCTCCGTTGTATAAAACATTCCCCTCATCATCGGCTGTTAATACCCAGTCCTTGCCATTAACCTTATATGTATTATTGCCTAGTCCACACCCTGTAAACATATTATTTCTTACACCGTCATTGTGAACGTATTCAAAACTATATCCTGCAATAAATGACAACTGGCCTTTACGTTTTTTTGGAAGATCGATCTGAGCATTAAGTCCAGCCTGAAGAATACCCATTTTATGTTCAGAGGTCATAAAGCCCATACAGTCCCAGGCCTGTTTAACATGACTGCCTCTGCTTTCTCCTGGAGCAGAGAACATCTGGTGCATATTAGCAGAACCATCTGTTGCATACTGCCCGGCATCTGCCAGTACATATCTTCGGCTGTCTTTTTTTCCAAATGCTTCAGCACTATTGGCATGGCGGATAAAGTTAGTTTTAAAATCCAGCTTAAGCCATTTTTGAGGATGAAATGTTGCTCCGAAATATACTTTATCGGAGTTTGGATCAAGACATGAACCTATGCTTCTACCGGCGTTAGTATAATTCTGGTAGTTATAACTGTTTCCGGAAATTGTATTAATAGAGCCTGTATCATATTCCCAGTGACTGTAAACGTAAGGGATTACCAGCTGATAGTTAAGTTCAATTCTTGTAAAGGAACTGTTAAAAGGAGAATAGATAAATCCAGTCTGTCCGGCACATCTGTTTTTTGAATCCAGATTAAGTTTTACAACATTATTAACATCAAGATCATCTACAAAAATGTCTGTAGCCCACACAAATCCCGGTACAGGTTTAACTTCAAGAAGTATTCCCATCTGCAGGTTATCACTTGCTCCACCAATATTCTGAATAGGCATAAATGGAACAGGGAACAGGTATGCAGGATTTAAAGTTGGTCCAAAAAGGATGTTTTCATAATAAGAAAAATCAACATACCTGTTAAAACGATATTTGATAGTATGAAAGGCAAGAAATTTTCCCCCGCCAAGGTTGTTATTTCCAGTATCATTAAAAACAGTCTTTACATTATTAGTACTTGCTCCCAGAATCTGAAAAGAAGATCCGTAACTGATTTTTTCACTTGTAAAGCTGATGTCGAAGTTTGCAGAATGATATGATGAATCGTTAAGTGTAAGTCCATCAGAAAGGAAAGGTCCAAAGCCTACTTTACTGATTCCTGCCATTGCATAAATATTTGATTTTCCTCCGGAAATGTTCATATTCCAGTCCAGATATTCATTAACAGGTCCAATTGAAGCCGGATCAAAAATTGAATCTTCAGGTTTGTTTACATAAGACGGATTTGTAAGTTCGTAATCCCCGTTTTCAAAAAACATGGCAAGGTCAAGGCCGATGTTAACCATTGGATGTGGCATAAATTCCCCTGCTACACCGAACTCTCCGGAAATGTACTTTGAATTATCATTTTCTTTATCAGGATGGTTTACTGTACTCTGAATCTGAGAATTCTTTAAAGTTCCAGAACCTTTTACATATTTAGAATATTTCTGTCCGAAAATTCTTTCATATTCTTCAAGTGCAATGGCACCGTCCCTTTTATTACCAGAATCAATGACAGTCTCAAGAATTTCCTTAATAACCATAGCTGGATAAGGACGAACCACAGGAAGAGGCCGGATATAACCTTTTAATTCCCAGTTCTGTGCATTTTTATAAAAGGAATCAGTTGGATCAACAGAAACTTGTGCAAATGAAGTAAAAAAACATGTCGTAATCAGCAAAAAAGAAATAATAAACTTTTTCATACATTTTTCCTTATCTAAAATTTATATGTAAGTGCAGCAGCGATTTCAATTCCCTGCTCTGTTTTATCTGAAACATTATGTCTGTTTAATATAATGACATAAGAAGGCTGTATAGTACCTTCTAGTTTTTGCGTAAAGAAGTATGAACCCTGTAATGAAATTCTGTTTACATATTCAGGAGTTCCCGTTGGTGTAACAAGCCGTTGCCGTCTTTTGGCTTCATCCTTATCCATTCTCCCAGTGCCATCGTTTTTATATTCCGGGTAGCACCACTCATGAGGAACAGAACCGTCGTAATAAGGCGAATCACCTTCCGTTTTAGTTCCACCCCAGACATAATTACCATCACTTGTTTTCATAGTCTTAAAAACATTTGTTCCTGACATTTCACCTCGTGCCATAAAGAGGTATATAAGATTAACAGAAAACTTTGATGGCAGCTGATAACCGGCAGAAAACTCTCCGCTGATTGTATCTGGACCAAAGGGACTTCCTATCCATTCATAAAAAGGATTTCTCTTGCGTCCGGAATTTTCTGCATAAGTTTTAACAAGAGTCCAGTCAGGTCCCTCTTTAATGTAAAGATATGGCTGGGCATAGCTTCCTTCAATTCCAAAATGAAATCGGCCCTTTCCGGCTGGTGCATTATATTCAGTTCCCAGCTGTCCTCCAATTCCGTTTGGAGTGACATCATTTGGATTATTTTTTGTTTCGTACGGAGTTTGAAACTGTGTCATGGCATAAAGTCCATAAACCCTTAAATTTCTTACAGGGATATACTGAAACTTTAAGCCAAGATAGGCACAGATATGAGACTCTGAATCATATTTTTCAGGATCGTAATCACGCCATGGAGCAATTCCATGGAAAATCATGAAGGGATTCAGGTACCGCAGTTCTAAAGGCGCATTAACATACATTCCTTCAAGAGCTGTAAATGTAAATTTACGAAAAAGCCTTATGTCCCACTGATGATAATACATATATTTATCTACACCAAACTGAGAAACGTTTGCTGTATATCTTATGTCTGGAGAATAAAGTGTTAGGGCACCATAAGAGATACCGGTCAGATATTCAGACCAGATAATAGATCCTGTGAGAGAACGGCCGATTGATCTTTCGCCTTTTCCCAGTTGAAAACTGATTCCTGTATTTTCTGTTAATTTTTTTCCTGTAGAAAAATATCCGTCATCAGGAAAATTTACGTCTATGTCGTCTTCTGATCTTGGAATATTTGAGTAATTGCTGTTTGTATAGGAATCATTTTTATTGTCCCAGCTGAAGGAACCGCAATTTTTATTCTGTCCCCCATACAAATCCATACTCAGTGTAATAAAATTCCCTGCTTCCAGTGTTACAGGAAAATCAACCAATGGAAGTCTTGAATAGCGGTCAAACACCCACTCAATATCATCATTAGACTTATAAAAAACTTCAGGATTAAAAGATGGTTCTACACTTAAAAAAAGTAAATCTGACTTAAAGGAAATACCAGACTGATTAAAATATGAATTAATGAAATCAAAACTGGATTTACCGCTTTCGCTTAATGAATCATAATCAATTTCTTTAAGATAAAACTTCAGTTCTTCGATGGTTAAAGGGGCATTATCGGCAAAATTTATAATTCCCTGTTCCAGACAGACTGCAAAAAGATGGTCATATACAGGACTTCCGGCAGGAACAAGCTGCTGCAGGCCTCGGTCTGCAAACCCCTGCGAAACTGTAAAAAAAATCAATAAAACACTTGATATCAAAAAACGTGGAAATTTATTAGTTATCATAATCTACATTACCTGAATTACTGAATCAACTTTTTCTTTTAACTCTGCTGAAGATACAGGTGCAGGGAATTTTTCAAGAATTTTTTCGTAAAAAGCCACAGTACGTTTACCATGAATTTCGAGTGAGAACCTTTTACTGATTTCTAAAGCTTTCTGTCCCATCTGTTTTGAGAGAGTTGGATTTTTTACAAGCTTAAGAATATATTCATCCATATCCTCATCAGAATCTGCAAAATATCCGTCTTCACCATGGAATACTGTATCAAAAAAACTTGTATCTTTTCTGCATACAACGGGTATTCCAAGAGAAAGGGCTTCGAGAATTGTCATTGAATGCATTTCTGAAAGGGAAACTGTAACAAAAAGGTCTGCAATTGAGTAATAACCGTGAAGTTTATTCCATTCCACAAACCCTGTAAAAATAATCCTGTCCTGAAGATTAAGAAGATTTACCCGTTCCCGAAGTTTTTCTTCTCGTTCACCGCTTCCAACAAAAACCATTTTTGCTGAAGGTTCTTTTTGAACTACGCGTATAATTACATCAAGAAGCTCATTAAGTCGCTTTTCCTGTACGACGCGGCCAACATAAAGAATAACTCTGTCTTTTTCTGAAATTCCAAGGCTTGTTTTTAGCTGTTTTTTTGACTCTTCTGAAAATTCTTCAGCTGCAAAGCGATCAAAATCAATAGCATTTGGAACAATTACAGAAGGAATTCCTGGAAGCATAAAAGGCCTGTTAAAATAATCCTGAGCTTTTTTTGACACATTTATAAAAGCGTAGAATTTTTTATACACCCTCTGAACGATTTTTCTGATAACTTTTCTTGGAATCATTTTGCCAAGAAAGAGATAATATTTGTAATAATCTTCCCACATTGTGTGTGTAGTAGCTACTACGGGAATATTCAGGGCTTTTCCTGCAACATTTGCCATGTGCCCCATAAAAAACTCCGTATGGGAGTGAATGATTTGAATTTGATTTTTACGAAGAAACTCAATTACTTCCTTTCGGTAAGGCAAGCCGATAAACTGACCATCTCCAGCGGGACTTGGTATTGAATTAACCCTTAAAATACATGGATCATCATTTTTTGACACATCTTCTTTTGATCCAACTGTAACAATAACAACTTTATGTCCCATTTCTTCAAGGACATTCCTAAGCTGTATAACAACTGTTACAACACCACTTTTGGTAGGCAAATAACTGTCAGAAAACAATGCAATATTCATAAGCCATATGATTATATCCTATTGGGTAGTTACTTTCAATCATTCGTTAAATTTGTTAAACTGATAGACATGAACAGGGATGATAAAGACATTATTTTCAGTCTCCTAAAAACTGCTTCCACTTATGTTAATCACTACACTCCTGAAGTGTTCTGCAAAAATCCAGATTTTTCATCAGAATCAGTCTTTACAGAAATCAAAGTCACCCCTCTTCAAAAAAGTTCTCCAACAAATAAACAAATTATTCCAGAAAAAGTAACAAATTCTCAGGCTTCAGAAAAACAGATTCCAGCTTCAAAAAGTATTCTCTCTGCAAACTCTGGGAATGTTCCACTTCCAGAAAACCTTTCTGCACTTTACAGTAAAATCAACAGCTGCAACCGATGCAACCTTTGCAAATCAAGAAATAAAGTTGTTCCAGGAACAGGCAGCACTAATCCAATTGTACTTGTAATCGGTGAAGCTCCCGGATATGAAGAAGATATGCAGGGTCTTCCATTCGTTGGACCAGCCGGTCAGCTTCTGGACAAAATGCTTGCAGCTATTCAACTTTCTCGAAATACAAATACATATATCTGTAACGTTGTTAAGTGTCGTCCGCCTCAAAATAGAAATCCTTATCCAGAAGAGGCCGAAGCATGCAGTTCCTTTCTTGCCGCCCAGGTATCTTTTCTTAAACCAAAAATGATTTTATGTGCCGGTACTGTTGCAGCAAAGAATCTTCTTAAAACAGAAATGGGTGTTACAAAGCTTCGTGGGAATTTTTATGAATATAATGGAATTCCTGTTGCAGTTACTTACCACCCCAGTGCACTGTTAAGAGACCTGTCTCTTAAAGCTGCAGCCTGGGAAGACTTAAAATCTTTTAAATCCCGTCTTCTTCAGATTTGTCCGGATTACGCCGGTAATACTCTGTGATTGCAAGAGGTTTTTTTGGCTCGTTATCTTCAAATTGCATTAAGCGTTCCATTAAATCAAACTTTTACTTACCTCAACATAGAACCTTTTACAGCATCAAAAAAAGGCTGCCGTGCTGAAATCAAATTCGGAGCCCGAAAAACAATCGGCTGTATTATTGATGAAAGTGATAAACTGCCACCAGACTGCCCTGTTTCAGAAGATAAAATCAGACCTATTCTGCGGATTCTGGATGAAAAGCCACTGCTTTCCGACCATTTAATTGATCTGGGTAAATGGATTTCCAGTTATTACTTATGCTCCATCGGAGAATCTATTACCAGCATGCTTCCATCTGCAAAAAGGGAAAGCACAAATGCCGGATTTTCCTTTAGTGATGAAATTTCAGAAACAAAGCCAAAACAATTAAGTGAAGAACAGAAATTGTGCGTAAAGGAAATTCTCGATACAGGAACCGAAACAAACCTTCATTACCTTTACGGACCTACAGGAACAGGAAAAACAGAAGTATTTTTACAATGTGCCGAAAAAATTCTTGATTCAGGAAAGGGCGTAATCTATCTTGTACCAGAAATTGCACTTACCCAGCAGGTTATAGACGCTGTTGTGGCCAGATTCGGGAAAACGGCTGCAGTTCTTCATTCCGGACTTACTCCCAGCCAGAAGCTCACAGAATACAACAGAATTATCAGCAAAGAAGCAAAAGTTGTAATTGGAGCCAGAAGTGCAGTTTTTGCTCCAGTCCCTGATCTTGGGATGATTATTATTGATGAAGAACACGACAGCTCCTATAAATCTGGTTCCACACCACGATATCACGGCAGACAGGTTGCAATGTACAGATGTGCAAAATTAAAGATTCCCCTGCTTATGGGCAGTGCCACTCCCAGCGTGGAAGCCTGGCAGATGATGAAAACGGGAGTCATAAAAAGACATACTCTTACAAAACGACTTGCTGGAGGTGCCATGCCTTCCATCAAGTCCATAAATCTCTCAAATGAGCCCATGGATAACGGATGTATTTCCATTGAACTTGAAAAAGAAATTAATTCTGTTCTTAATGAAAAAAAGCAGGCAATTCTTTTCCTAAACAGACGGGGCTTCACTCATTTTTACAGATGCAGAACCTGCGGATTTGAACTTAAATGTAAGAATTGTTCAGTAAGCCTTACCTACCACA
Source organism: Treponema sp. (assembly GCA_045627285.1). GTDB lineage: Bacteria > Spirochaetota > Spirochaetia > Treponematales > Treponemataceae > Treponema_D. The sequence goes on from JAZQNJ010000113.1 coordinate 19,913, forward strand.
AGAGTGAAAACCGGCTTCGCTGCCATTACTGCGGCTGGAATACAATTCCTCCCCAGCAGTGTCCACAATGCGGTTCCCTTGACGCCGGCTATTCGGGATTTGGAACTGAGTTTATTGAATCAGAAGTAAAAGCAAAATTTCCTTCTGCCAGAGTAATACGAATCGACACTGATGCCCTTACAAAAAAAGGAGAACTTCAAACAAAACTGGCAGATTTTAAGAACGGTAATTACGACCTTATGCTAGGAACACAGATGGTGGCAAAGGGTCTGAACTTTCCTTCTCTAAAGCTGGTTGGTGTTGTTCTTGCAGATACAGGACTGCATCTTCCAGATTTTCGGGCCGCAGAAAGAACATTTTCTTTAATCACTCAGGTTGCAGGCCGAGCCGGACGCTTCTTTCCAGACGGTAAAGTACTTGTTCAAACTTACTCCCCAGAACGAGAACCAATTCTCCTGTCAGTGAACAATGAAATTGAAAAGTTTTACGATATAGAACTGAATACAAGAATGATGCTTAATTTTCCGCCCTTTTCTCGTCTTGTTCGACTTGTGTTCCGGGCTCCCACAAAAACACAGGCCGAAAATGCCTCTCAGGGAGCATATGATATATTAAAAGAATACCTTCAGAATCTTTATAATCGCCCTGTTGATAACGTTTTTACCAGAGCAATTAAGGATGAAGTTGGCTCAACAGAAATTCTTGGACCTTCAGAATGTCCGCTTTCAAAAATAAGCCAGAACTACAGACATCAGGTAATCTTAAGAGGCAAAAACATCTCGATTCTTCAAAAAGCTGCCTCGCACCTGATATATAACTACACTCGTCCAGCTGATGTTTACATTGAAACAGATGTAGATCCGGTAAGCCTGCTGTAAGGATTATACATGGCGTCGAATTCCATCAAATTTTATCTCGTATAAAAAAAGACCTGTAGCCGGGGCTGTAGGACCTGCATTTTTACGAAGCCGGCTTTCTAACACTTCCTGAAAATATTTTTCATCTTTTCCCATTTTTTCAAAATGAATAAGAGAGCCTGTAATACTTCGAACCATCTTCCACAGAAAGGCATTTGCTTCAATTTCAAAAACAAGATTATTGCCTTCATAAAAGAAATGAGCCTGATCGATATATCTTTTTGTTGAAAGGCTCTGATCTCCCGCAGCTGTAAAAGTTGCAAAATCCATTTCACCTTTCATGCAAGAAGCCATTCTGTTAAGAACTTCTATATCTGGCTTATGATAAATGGGCCATACAAAACGCATCTGTGATGCAAGGGGATTCTCTGTATTGATGTAATATCTGTATACTCTGCTTGTAGCACTAAATCTTGAGGAAAAATCTTCTGGAACTTCCTTGGCAGACATAATTCTGACATCAGGAGGAAGAAAGCAATTAATTGCAACAGGATATTTTTCTACAGGAATGGAATCCACAGGTGAAAAAAAGTTAGCTGCCTGAGCTGTTGCATGAACTCCTGAATCCGTTCTTCCGCTACCAATCAATGCAACAGGCTGTTTATGAAGTCTGGCAAGAGCATCCTCCACTGTCTGTTGAACGGTTCGTACAGATTTACCCTTATCAGCAAAATCCTGACGCTGCCATCCGCAGAAGTCAGTTCCATCATAAGAAATTGTAAGAAGAATATTACGCATTTGAAAATTTAGTCTTCGTCCACTGAGATTACGTTGGCTTCGTTAAGAGTCTCAGTCAGCTTATCAAAAAGATCACGGGCCTTTTCAAGAAGAGGACCAGGCTTTGCTTTTGAAGATTTCCCCATACCAAAAATTCTGGCAATTGCAGTTTTATTTTCTTCAATTTTTTTGAGCCTTACCTGCATATCTTCTTTCTGACCGTATTTATATTCCAGAAGAGAGCTTAGATAAATGACACCGTCATATCCGTAGTTTTTGTCTATATCAGGACCAAAGTTAGAAATTTTTGCGATTGTCTCAATACGTCCGGTTTCATTTATAAGAGTCTGTTCATAAAAAAACAATGCCTTTCTGTAGAACACTTCCGAGGCAAATTTATAGTTGTGGTTTGGAACAGCTTTATCAAGATCCTCACAAAGCCAGGCCAGACGAAGCGAAATCATAGCTCTTTTAAAAGTCGGAGCATATCCAAGATCAACTTTTTCATAACTTAAAAGTGCCAGATAATACATGGCAGCTCCATCAAGGAGATTTCGTTCTCTTTTAAGTTCATAATAAGGAAACATTGTATTTACAGCTTTCTTTCGGTTTTCTGAATCATCAAGAAGTGCATTAAGACTATTATTATCTTTAATTTCTTCAAAATCTTTCCAGAATAAAGCTGTGTGACAATTTGGACATGCACCAATAGAATAAATAAGGGGATAAATCTGTCCGAATTTGGCAGAAGGTTCATAATTGCGGTGAAGTTCGTCTGTAAGAGACCCGGCAATCATACGGCCACCACCTGTCAGCATTTCTTCCTTGTCAAAATCTTTTTTACAGACAGGACAGTGACACTTAGTCTTTGACCAGTAAGAAAGTTTTGGTTTCTTATTAGAATCTGTTTCTTTTTTTGAACTTCTGTAAACCATCAGATATCCCCCTGCGTGCTGACTGTTATAGCTCTAAATTGCTTAAAATTAAAATGTTTCAATAATGACAAAAGCCACTGCATAATCATTTTCGTGACTGATGGACAATTGAATATTGTAATTTTTTTCTGTTCTGGTGTCCAATATTTTTTTGGTTTTTTCACCTATTTGAAAAGAAGGTTTTCCCTCCTCGTTTTTTACTACATAAAAATCAGACAATTCAAGACCTGCAAATCCTGTTCCCAGGGCCTTAGAAAAAGCCTCTTTTGCCGCAAATCTGGCTGCATAATGACGGCAGGCTTGTCCGATTTGTTTTTCTTCAACATTCAATCCTGAAGAAAAGTATTCATTTTCATCAAAATACCTTCTAATCATGTCAGGATTTTTGACCCATTTTTCAAAACGAGAAACCTGTGCAATGTCAGTTCCAATTCCGTAAATCATAAATGCTCTGAGCTTTCCTTTTTATCTTCATCCTGCTGGTTCAAAGATGAACTGTTTGTTTCTAAAACGTTATTTATTTGTTCAGGAGACTCAAGTCGTTTTACTTCCAGAGTAATGACAGATAATGGTTCTTTGCTAAAAGAAATACCTGCAGGAAATTTGTATTCAACAGGAAGCTGGTATATTCCAGGTTCTCTTATAGAAAAACAGTTTACAGTAACTGTTGATTTATCTGGATTATATTTTTCAAGATCAAGAAGATTCCCCTGAAGGTTCAGACTTACTGTTGAAAATTGCGGCAAAATATTAAAATCCGGATTCAGATTAATGAATTCAACAGGAAATTTTTCAAAAGTCTGGTCTTTAACAACAGGTACAATTTCTACGGTAACTGTAACTTTATCTCCATAAACAGGCTTAAGAAAAGATCCGAAATTTTCTGCACTTACAGTATTTGACAGACTTTCAGAAGCATTTTTGACAGACACAGGGTGAGTCTGAATTCTTGTACAGTTTTCTACCATTGATTTAGGACCACGGATTTCTATCTGATCTGGTACAACCGTAATTTTTTTTATTTCATATCCATAAGCTGGTTTTCCGGAAATAAGGGGCTTTACTGTTGTAAAACCGGAAATCTGTTCTTCAACTGTAAGAGATACTGCAGGTGGTGAAACCCGAACTTCAAGGGTATCAAGAAGAAGTGCCGACTTTGGAAGATTAATAATAACAGGAACCTTGTATGTTCCTGCTTTAGACAGATAATTCAAGTCGAGGGCTGCAGTTACATCTGATTCACGGATGGATGCAATATCTTCTGTCTTTCCTCGTAGTGTAACTTTTACTTTCCGTGGATAACTTCCGGCAACAGTAATACCATTCTGAGCTTCAACAGCAAGTGGCACTGTAAAGGATCTGTTATCCTGAATTGAAAGAACATAAAAAACATAAAAAATACTGGCAAGGAGAATGCAGGCTGCCTTAACGGGCCAGTTTTCTGTAAGTTTATCAGATATTTCCTTTATTTTCATCGATTGTGTCCTCAATTGTTCTGTTTTCTGCAGTCATGTCCAGAAGACGTTCAAGCTGCTTTGTAATCTGCTGTTTACTTAAGTCGTAATAGAGCTGGGAATCGTAGGCAAGACTCATGGCTCCTGACTCTTCGGAAACAACAAGAATAACTGCATCGCTAATTTCACTAAGCCCAAGAGCTGCCCTGTGTCTTGTACCAAAAGTTTTTTTAATATCATACTGTTCACTTAAAGGTAAAAAACAACCTGCACTTAATATTTTACCGTTCTGGACAATGCAGGCAGCATCATGCAATGGTGTATCATGACCAAAAATTGTTACAAAAAGGGCTGATGAACAGTCCGCATTGATTTTAGTTCCGGTATCAAGAATGTCGTCAATTTTAGTGTGTCGAAGAAAAACAACAAGCATACCACGCTTCATTTTAGAAAGCATTTCAGCTGCAATAATAACTGTATCAACATAGGTGTGGCGGGACCTGTTACCAAAGGTAAACCACTGACTCTGACCAAGTTTAAGGAACACTTTACGGATTTCCGGCTGGAATACAATGGCAAAACAAACAACAAGACCTGGAGTTGCCAGTTTCAGAATCCATAAAAGCATATCAAGATGAAGCAGAATGGCTACAGCATAAGCCATGGCTACAACAATTGCAGCCTTAATGATCTGCAAGGCATTTGTCTTTATGATAATTTCATAAGCCTTATAGATGATAAAGCTCATTGCAGCTATATCCAGTAACGGACGGATTACATCGTATAATTTTGAAAGATTTTCAAAGGTGTTCATTACGCTCCCCTCCAGCCTGACTATATATCAAGAATTCCTGACAAAACTGCCATAGTATCTACAGTCTCTTTTACATCGTGTACCCGAATAAGACTGGCCCCTTTCAAGACCGCAATTATGTCGGCAGCAAGTGTTCCGTAAAGTCTGTCCTGTACCTCTCTGCCTGTCAGGTTTCCAATAACAGTCTTTCTGGACAATGCCATGAGAACAGGAAATTCTCCCTCACAAAGCTCACCGCATCTTTTTATAAGAATACAGTTATCCCTGGAGTTTTTTCCAAAACCAATACCAGGATCTACAATAATTTTATCGGCTGAAATTCCTTGTCCCAACGCAAATTCAATTCTGGATTTCAGGTACCTATTTACATCTTCAAATATATCACGATAATCGGTATTTTCCTGCATTTTATCAGGTGTATTTCGTTTATGCATAAGGATTACGGGAACTTTTTTATCAGCACAGTAAGTACCAAGTTTCTCATCATCCTCAAGGGCTGAAACATCATTTAAAATATCTGCACCTTCATTGAAACATGCTTCAAACACTCTTTTTTTTCTTGTATCAATTGAAACAGGAATATTTGAATGACGGCGAATTTCTTTTAAAACAGGAATGATTCTTGAAATTTCTTCTTCCTCAGAAACATATAATGAACCAGGCCTTGTAGATTCTGCCCCAATATCCAGAATATCAGCTCCGTCTTCAATAAGCTGCAAAGCTTTGTCTGCCCCGCCTCTGCTGTTACTCCAGAAGGAATCAGGCGTTGCATTTAAAATTCCCATAATAAATGCACTTTTATCTGTTGTAATTACCCGGTCCTTTAGATTTAATTTTTTCATTATACATCCTTATGAAGTAGTTTTACGGCAGCCAGTGCAAGTTCTCTTGGACTCATTCCACAGTCATCGCATATCTGATTTCTGGTTCCCTGGGAAATGAATTTTTGCGGAAACGCCTTTATTACTGAAGAATTATAGCCTCGAAGAAAGAATTCTTTCTGGAGAAATTCGGAAATGCCACCGGTTTCAACACCATCCTCAACAAAAACCACCCCCTGATAATTTCTGGCCAGGTCAAAAATATGGTCTATATCTACTGATTTAATAAAACGTAGCGAATAAATATCAGAACGAATATTTTCCATCATCAGCATACGGCAGGACTGAATTATTTCTGAAAACATTCCACCAGTCGAAATATAAAGAATTTTCTGATCAGGTTTTGAGGAATTATCAACAGGTTCATCTTCAAATTTTAGACTTAACGCCGGGGCAAATTCCTCACATTTTACCAGTACACCTTTTCCTTCTTCCACCGGTGTATCAAAGGCTTTCATTTCTGTAGGACTTGCAAGCTTAGGATATCTGATTACAACAGGTTTTCCAGCCGTAACAGCCCAGCTTAGACAAAGTTTCAGATCCACTGCAGTGGCGGGTGACATAATATCAACATTAGGAACAGATCTTAAAAGAGAAATATCAAAAAGTCCCTGGTGTGTTTCACCGTCATTTGGAACAATTCCTGCACGATCAAGACAGATAACCACAGGAAAACCTGGAATTGCCACATCATGAATTATCTGATCTACAGCCCTCTGAATAAAAGTAGAATAAATTGCCACAACAGGAACTATTCCACCAGCAGCAAGTCCGGCAGCATAAGTAACTGCATGCTGTTCAGCAATTCCAACATCAAAAAATCTGTCTGGATAATGACGGGCAAAAGCATCAAGACCTGTTCCTTTGGCCATGGCAGCTGTAATTGCAGCAACAGATGGATTTTCATTACCAAGCTCTACCATTGTTCGTGAAAATGCTTCTGTAAAACTCAATGAATCAAATTTTTCAACTTTTCCGTCAGAAATTAAAAAAGGTCCGATCCCATGAAATGCAGCCGGATCATTTTCTGCAGGAGAATAGCCCTTTCCTTTTTTTGTAACGATATGAACTACAACAGGGCCTTTAAGATTTTTAACTCTACGGAAAACCTTTTCCATTTGTTTTATGTCATGTCCGTCCAGGGGACCTACATATTCAAAAGCAAGATCTGTAAAAAAATTATTTGATAAAAGAAGTCCCTTTAATGACCGTTTAAATCTGTATATGAATTTTCCAAGATGCTTTTCAGAGCTTGGAAGCCGTGAAACTAAACCGTCAATTCCATGTCTCACCGACTGATAAGCACCAGACATTGTAAGCTGACTTAAATAATTTGAAATTGAACCGGTATTTTTGCTGATAGACATTTGATTATCATTAAGAACAACAATCAGATTTTTTCCAAGCTGCCCCGCATGATTCATAGCTTCCAGAGCCATTCCCCCTGTTAAGGCACCATCGCCTATTACTGCTACAACTTTACCGGATTTTTTCTGGATTTCCCATGCCGTAAGAAGGCCTAATCCCTGGGAAATGGAAGTAGAAGAATGTCCATTGTCAAAATAATCGTGAGGACTTTCTGTTCTACGGGTAAAACCGGAAATACCGTGATGAAGGCGGAGGCTTTCAAAATTCTTATATCTTCCAGTCAGCATTTTGTGTGCATAGCACTGGTGGCTTACATCAAAAACAAGTGCATCATCCGGTGAATCAAAAACACGGTGAAGTGCAATTGTAAGTTCAACCACTCCCAGATTGGAAGCGAGATGTCCCCCGTTTCTGCCCACGACCTCTATTATTTTTTTTCGAATTTCCTGGGACAATTCCGGAAGCTGATTCTGATTAAGTTTTTTCAGATCTTCAGGTGAATTAATTTTAGAAAGAATCACATCAGCCTCCTTATTGTTGAATGATTAAAAAAAAAGACCGCGTAGTCTATAAAAAACTTTCGCGGTCTCTTACGGGCATATATCAAAACACCTTTAAAAGATGTTACTTGCTCTTATGCCGATTGCGTCTAAGCATCTTCTTGCGCTTATGTGTAGCCATCTTCTGGCGCTTTCTCTTTTTACCACAAGGCATGTTGGGCACTCCTTAGTCAAAAAAATGTATAATTATTATCTTCTAATCCGGTATTTTGGTCAATACCGAAATTCGATTTTAATTACTGTTAATTTTAATTATTTTTCGATTCTATACTGAACCTGTTCTGTAAAAAGCTGTCTTGCGGCAAGTGAAACTACTTTACCGTCATTCTGTTCAATACTTGGATCTTTAATCATAGACATCTGGTAAGCACGTCGGCTGGCAGCAGATGTTACTTCGTATACGTTGTTTGTAAATTTTACAAGCTGTTCCAATGGAAAAATCATTTCGTTACCCCCCTAAAAATGAATAAATAATTTTATTAAAAAAAGAAAAAGATGTCTAGTAAAAGTAAATCTCTCCAATGTGAATTATGCTATAATAATATTAATGAACAGAAATTTTTCTTCTCCAGCAACAATTCTTTCAATAAAGCAATCCGGCGAAAATAACAGATCCGTTACTCTAATCATCCCGGAAGAAGGCCTTGTTTATGCAACCCTCTACGGTGGTCCAAAAAGCAAACTTAAATCGCTGGTAAGTCCTTTCAATTCTGGAACCATTTGGCTTTACAGGGATGAAGCAAAGCAATCCTGCAAAATTACTGACTTTGACGCAAATAAATGTCATCCTGAAATTCATGAAAACCTGTTCAAATCCTTCGCCGCAAGTTTTGGTGCAGAAATCCTTATAAAATCAAAATGTGCCGGTTCACCTGATCAGGCTTTTTCTCTTTACAACGGTCTTCTTGATGGCATGAGTTTTTATGACGAAAAAGAAAGCCGGCTTGGACTTGTCAGGTTTATATGGAGATACATGGGACTTCTGGGGTCCCGGCCAGATACATCAGAATGCTGTCAATGCGGGAACAGTTTTTTAACTGGAAAATTGACTCCCGATAGATTAAAATATAAGGCAATATACAGCGAAACAGACAATGGATTCGTATGTCAGGACTGCTGTCCAGACTTAAATAAAAGATTTGTTTTTTCAATGGAAGCCATTACTTATCTTGCTGCTATTTCCAGCCTTTCTCCAGCAGAAGTACGTAAAATAATAATTGGAGAACAGGCGGTAACTGAGATAAAAGACTTCTGCTATGCAGCAATAGAACAATGCTGCAATACGCCTCTGCTTTCACTGCAGACAGGCATGGGTATTTTGTGAACAAAGGTCGTTAAGACCATGACAGGAGATATATTTTTATGAGAGCAACCGACATCATTATGAAAAAGCGTGGTACAAATGTACGCGACAAAAACGGTAACAAAGTTCTTTCCGGGGACACAACCTTGTCCAGAGAAGAAATTAAATTCATCGTAGACGGTTACACAAAAGGTGAAATTCCAGATTACCAGATGAGCTCGTTTCTTATGGCAGTTTACTTTAACGGAATGTCATTTGAAGAAACTGGAGCTTTAACAGACTGCATGCTCCATTCTGGAGATGTTATTGAACTTCATGGAATGGAAAAAGACGGACTTACAGGTCCCTTTATCGACAAACATTCCACAGGTGGTGTCGGAGACAAGATTTCCCTCCCCCTTGCACCAATAGTTGCCTGCTGTGGAGTACAGGATCCTATGATGAGTGGCCGGGCTCTGGGACACACTGGCGGTACCCTTGATAAGCTTGAATCTATTGAAGGCTTTAATGTAAACCTCTCACCAGATCAGTTCCGTTCAGGAATAGCTAAAGACGGCTTTGCAATGATGGGGCAAACACCTGCAATTGCACCTGCTGACAAAAAAATGTATGCACTTCGAGACGTTACTGCTACTGTTGAGTCAGTTCCTCTTATCACTTCTTCAATTCTTTCAAAAAAGGTTGCTGAAGGAGCTGATGGTCTTGTATTTGACGTAAAATATGGATCTGGTGCCTTTATGAAAACCCAGCAGGATGCAGAAGAGCTCGCAAATTTCCTTGTTAAGACTGCTCAGGCCATGGGAAAAAAAGCAACAGCCCTGCTTACACAGATGAACACACCTTTGGGCAGAATGGTAGGTAACTTCCTGGAAATAGAAGAAACTGTTGAATGTCTCCAGGGTAAAGGTCCTGAAGATGTTATGGAACTCACATACGCCCTTGGTGCTGAAATGATTCTACTGGCAGGTAAAGCAAAATCAAAAGAAGAAGCCATTAACATGGAAAAAGAAGCTGTCTCCTCAGGCAAAGCCCTTCAAAAATTTCTTGATAACGTAAAAACTCAAGGAGGCAATCCGGAGCAGCTTATATCTCAGATTGGTAAACGCCGTTCAAAGTATCACACAACAATTACAGCCGAAAAAGACGGTTACCTTACACTTGATGCCTATAAGACTGGTATAGCCGGAGTATATCTTGGTGTTGGTAGAAACAAATCAGATGATTCTGTTTATGGAGACTCTGGATTCATTGTTCATAAAAAAACTGGTGACTTTGTTAAAAAGGGTGATCTGATTCTTGATGTTTACGGCAAGGACGAAAACTGTCTTACTCCTGCTGTAAAACTCCTCAAAGACGAAGGTATTTTTTACAGCGAAACAAAACCTGAACCAGGAAAACTTATACTCAAGGAAATTCACTAAATGACAAACTGGAACAAAAAACAGGTTCCAGGAAGTGCGTTAAAAGAATACTCAGAAAAATTCGGCATAGATCCTCTGACAGCCTCAATTCTTTATAGGCGTGGATTAACCGAAGGTGCTGACATTCTTTACTTTCTTGAGAACGATAAAAGATTTTTACATAACCCATTTCTATTTTCCAGCATGGAAGATGCAGTAGATAGAATTTACCAGGCCCAGGAAGAAGGTGAAATCGTACTGATATTCGGAGACAAAGATATTGATGGAATTTCAAGCACCACAATTCTTTACGAACAGCTTGTTTCCATGGGAATGGATGTATCTTACAGACTCCCTGGCGGGAATGACGGATATGGTCTGTCAATTGAAGCAGTAGATGATTTTTACAGCAAAAACGGAACACTGATAATAACTGTAGACTGCGGTATTTCTAACAACACAGAAATTGCCCATGCAGCAGAGCTTGGAATCGATGTTATTGTAATTGATCACCATAACCCACCTGAATCTCTTCCCCAGCCAGCAGTTATAGTCAATCCAAAGTGTATTGATTCAGGATATCCTTTCAAGGACATTTCTGGTGCCGCAGTAACATTCAAGGTTGTAGAAGCACTTAGATTTGCAAAGACAAATTTATACAAACAGGAATTCTGCCTTCTTACAGTTGTTCCAGGCAACAATGAATATACAGTTCAGTGCCAGAAAGTCCATAATCTTGTCAAAACAAAATACATGGAAGAAACTTTAAGCACTCTTTCAAAGCCATTTTCTCATACAAAGCTTTCTTCCTTTCTCCAGGGACAGTCAATTTATGTCTGGGACGGGAACTCAACATCCCGTTTGCTGCAGGATCTTTTTGGAAAAGGTGTTGAATTCAACTTTGCAGATGCACGGGAACTTGTTTCGAAAGTATTTCCGCAGCAGAAAAATGCCGATCTCAAAAAAATCAAAAATGACTCAGTAATTGCAAAATATTTTCCGGAGACAGCAACGGAGATCGGTGCATTCTTCAACATTTTTATTTCATGGATTCACGCCCAGCTTTCTGTAAATTACCCGGAAAACAAGGTCCTGATGGAAAAGGACATGCAGCTTGTAGCCCTTGCTGCCCTTGGGGACGTAATGCCATTGATCAACGAAAACAGGATTTTCCTTAAGCTTGGTGTCAATGCTATGAATGAACGAAAACTCCGCCCGGGGCTCCAGGAACTGTTCCCTATTCTAAAAAACATGACTGGCCCAGTTAACAGTATAAAGCTTTCATGGAACGTTGTGCCTGTTCTTAATGCAACCGGTCGTCTTGGCCAGCCAGAGCTTGCACTGCAGCTTTTTCTTGAAAAAGACCCGGCTAAACGGAAAGCCCTTGCCTTGAAAATTCAGGAAATGAATGAAACAAGAAAAAAGCTTGGAAACGATGCAATTTTTATAGGACAGAAACATTCGGATCAGAGCTTCAAGGAGTATGAAGGAAAGCTTTGTGTTGTTATAGATGAAGAAATCTACAGAGGGGTTGCTGGAACTCTGGCCGCAAAACTTGTAGAGCAATATAAAGTTCCTTCAATGGCTGTGACATTTGTTGGTGATGTGGCAGTGGGATCCATGAGAAGCTGTCGTGGATTTGCCATTCCCCCATTTCTGGACAAAATGGCAGATCTATTCCTTAATCATGGAGGACACAATCAGGCCGCAGGTTTCAGCCTTGAAAAATCCAGGTTGCCAGAATTTCAGCAGAGACTAAAAAGCCTTCTTCCAGAAATCAAACTTGATGATATACCTGAGCAGGAAATAATTGACATAGACGCCGAAATTCCTAAAACCCACATGTCCCCAGATCTCCTAAAGATAGTAGACCTATTTGAACCTTATGGCGAAGGGAACCCGGAACTAATGTTCATGAGCAGAGACCTTCAAATTCTCGATGGAGTTACATTGGGAAAACCTGAACCAGTTCATTTAAAGCTGGTACTTAACGCAAATACTACAAAATGGCCGGCAATGTATTTTAATCATGCAGAAAAATATCACCAGGAATTTGATAAGGGAGACATACTTGATGTCCGCTATACAATTCAGCGTAATGTTTTTAACGGAATGGAAACCCCTCAGATGATTCTAAAAGAGACTGTAAAAAAATGAAAAACTTCAGATTTTTTTCCTTTTTAGTTTCAGCATGTATACTTTTCTGCACTAATAATATCCCGCTTTGGGCAGAAACGCGAATCATAAAAAATAAAACAGAGATCATCCAGGCCGTCTGGAATGATTCTCCTTATCCCGGAGACCCTGTTTTTATTTTTGTAACATTAAAACCAAAAGGAAAGTTCAAAAAACAGCCGAATCTATTATCAGGGGAAGTAACACTAATAAAGGAAAACCCTAATGATAATGAAAAGCCCGTATCAAAAGGTACTCAGTTTATTCTTTACTCAAAATCAAAAAAATCCCTAGTGTATGTAAATTCTTTTCCACTGACAACTTATGTCATTGAAGGTGATTATAAGCTTAATATTAATTTTTCAATCGATAATGAAAGATTTTATTCTATCAGCGACAAACTACATGTTATACCAAAAGACTTTGTAAAAGAAACCATACCTCTTGATTCAAAAAATACAGGAATCCGGACAAATTACAGCAAGGAACGAATGGATCAGATAAAACGTCTTAATGAGATTCTTTTTTCGGTTAACGACAAGAATCTTTCCGGCACCTCCACATTTGTAAAGCCAACATCCCAAACCAGACGAACTTCTTTTTTTGGCGACAGAAGACTTTTTGTTTATTCTGACAAAACAACATCAACAACACTGCATTATGGAATAGATTTTGGGGTTCCAGAAGGCACAGAAGTTCTTTCCTGCGGAGCTGGTAAAGTTGTAATGGCAGAAAACCGTATTTCAACAGGATGGAGTGTCTGTATTGAACATATGGGCGGACTTTACTCACTTTACTATCATATGAGTGAGCTAAAGGTTTCTGTTAATGATCAGGTAGTTTCAGGGCAGTTAATAGGTCTTTCAGGAGCCACAGGGCTTGCTACAGGCCCACACCTGCATTGGGAAATGCGACTAAAGGGAGAAGCAGTAAATCCTGACTGGTTCACAGATACTTTTAATGATTTAAAGCCTTCAGAAAATTAAACAAGAGCAAGGAATTCCTGTTCTGAAATTACAGGAATTCCAAGTTTTGAAGCCTTTAAATTTTTACTTGATCCGCTTTCTGTATCATTAGTAACAAGATAGGAAAGATCCTTTGTTACTGAAGATTTTATGCTGCCACCATTCTGTTTTACAATCGCTTCAGCATCTGCTCTCTTCATTGAAACAAGCTCTCCTGTAAAACAGAAAGACTTTCCTGTAAGTTTTCCTTCAGAAAGATTTTTTATTGTAACAAGACCTGAATCCAGCAGTTTCTGTATTTCAGCTTTATTTTCTTCAAGCCCCTTAACAAAGATTCTGGCCATAATATCTGCAAATCCGTATACCCCGGCAATACTGTCCACAGTAGCCTTCTGAAGACTTTCAAGTGAAATGTAACCGGCATCAATAAGTTTTTGCACTGTAGTTTCGCCAACACCTTCTATATCAAGCCCTGCAATAAAACAAGAAAGAGAGAGATTTTTATGAGCTTGTATACTTTCGTATACTTTTTTAGCCCCTAAAGAGTCTTTTTCCTTTTCCATGGACTCCTGATTAAGAAAGAATGGTACAAGTTGTTCTTCTGTCAAAAGATATATATCAGAAATAGACCTTAATAGACCTTTATTAAACAGATCCGTTACTAAAGTTTCTCCAAGATCCCTTATGTCGGCAACAGAAATCCATTTTAAAAGCTGATGTAAAACCCGTTTTGAACAGTTTTTATTAGGACAATAAAGTCTGGTACCTTCATCTACAAGCTCACTTCCACAGCAGCTGCAGGTTACTGGCATAACTACAGGGCTTGTAATCTGTCCCTGTTCTTCCGGCAGTACGTATTGAATTTTAGGAATAATTTCCCCTCTTTTTACAACTACAACACGGCTTCCTATTTTTACGCCTAAACCCCGCATTGTTTCAGGATTTGCAAGACTTGCTCTTTTTACCGTTGTACCATTTAACTGTACACCGTCAAACACAGCTACAGGAGTATAAGTGGCTCCAGATTCGCTCCATTCAACTTCTTTAATAGTTGTAACAGCTTCTTCAAGACTAAATTTAAATGCAATCTGTCTGTCAGGTCTGGCACGACTTGCGTCAGCAAGGTTTATAGCCCTTTCCTTAATTACAAGCCCATCAATATCATAATCAAGCCCCTGCCGGATTTCCATAACCTGGGCTCTGTATTCAATAACTTCTTCTGGTGCTTTGCAGATATGGAGAGGAACAACATTAAATCCACATTCAGCAATCCAGTTTATTTTACCTTCTTCATCAGAGAATGGGTTTTCTCCCTCTGTTGATAGTGCATCGTAAGCAATTAAAGTAAGATGTTCGCTTCCAGTTCCGTCCTTTCGTTTCATAAGGCCGTTGGCTGCATTACGGCAATTTGCTTTATTAGAATATAGTTCCTTATGAATCTGATGAGTCATAATTACTTCACCACGAATGCCACCGGTAAAATCGATCTTCTTGCCAGTTCTGTCAAAAAGTGCAGACTGTACTCCATTCATTTTTCTGGCATTTGCTGTTATATCATCACCAGTTGATCCATCACCACGGGTAACTGCAGATTTTAATTCACCGTGGACATATTGAAGTTCCAGACTTGCCCCATCAAGTTTATACTCGACAAGATATTCGTCATAATTGTGTTTTTTTGTCCAGCTTAAAAACTGATCTGGATCTGCGGCTTTTTCCTGACTTCCCATGGGCATAACATGATTTACTTTTGGAAAGTTCCCGTTATCGGCACCCACTTTCTGTAATACAGGATTTTCCGGATCAAGAAGCTTTAATTCATCCCACAGCTTGTCAAATTCTGCATCAGAAATTTCACCTTCCCCGTTATAATATGAAGCCTGATACTTTTTAATAAGCTGTGCCAGTTCAGAAATTCTTGAAGCTTCTCCAATATCAAATAAATCACTCATATTCATTCTGCCTATTTTTTAATGAACATCATTTCGTTAATTACACGATTTGCATCAAGTCCTTTCTGCTCAAATCTTGTTTCAGGACGCCATTCCTGATGAGGAGCATATCCTTCAAATTTGTTTTCAAGAGCCGGAGTATTTAATAGCTGCTCAAGACCAAACTCAGCATAAGGAAGCCAGTCTGTAACAAAGTAAAAATAACCGCCCTTTATAATTTTTGAAGCTATAAGATCTGTTCGTGGACGTTGAATTAAGCGCCGTTTAAAATGTCTTTTTTTCTGCCATGGGTCCGGAAAAAATATGTGAAAGGCAGAGACTGATTCATCGTTAACCATGTTTTCCAGTACTTCTAGAGCATCATGCTCCATTATACGAACATTTTTTAATCCACGGGTACGGATTTCACCTAAAAGTTTACCGATTCCTGGCTTGTGAACTTCAATACCAAGATAATTTATATCAGGATTATTTTCTGCAATTATTGCTGTTGCCTTACCCATTCCAAAACCAATTTCAATAACTACAGGATTTGTGTTCCCGAAGATTTTTTCAAAATCCATTTTTTCGTGACTGTATGGAACTCCAAAAACAGGCAAAAGTTCTTCGTAATCTTTTCTTTCTAAATTTGTAAAATGACCTGCACGAATTTGAAAAGTATGGATTGATCTTCTCATTGATTCTTCAGGTGACAGGGATTGATTTTTATTTTCTACTTCTTCAAGAACTCTGCTCATTATTATCTCCAATTAATCTTCACTGAGTTTTTCTAAAGGCATTCTGAACATTAACATGCTGTCCCCGGTGGACATTATTTTTCTGGAAAATACAGCTCTGTTGTAATCATGTAAGATTACAGAGTTTTTTTTCCATGATGATTTGTTTGCCCCATAATACAGTAAATTCAAATCTTTGTCGTAAAGGGCCCTGCTTTCTATAAGTGATGATTTTACTTCTTTTGCAAAATTGTTTTTGTTTGATTTATATAAATTCTGTGAATAATTCAACACAAAATGAGATTCAAATTCTTCTCCGGCAGCATCAACATATATAACATCATACATTCCCGAGGAAAATTTCTGACCACCTGCTGCACGAAGCTGAGTATACCCTGCCCATTGTTTACTACTGTTCGAAATCATTACGGGATTCTGAATAATCCATTTAAAATCCCCGGATTTCTCTTTAACTGTAAAACTGTCTGTTTTTTGAACCTGATGATCTGTCTGCAAAAAAACTGCAAGGCTTACATCTGGAGCCGAGGTTTCATCTGCATATTCAAACACAATTGTTGCTGATGTTGAAAGAATTTTTGTTTCTTTATCTGAACAAGATAATAGAGAAATTGATAAAACTATCAGCGAGACAATGAACTTAACTTTATTCAATTTGGAATTCTTTTTTAGAAATTGAAAACAAGGTTAATAACTGTCAGGTCACTGGAAGAGAACTGATTTACAATAGATTCAAACTTAACATTTACTTTCTTACATGCATCATCCAGATAAGAAAGATAGTAAAGACCTAAATCAGTACTTTCCTGACCTTCCGGCAGTTCACGATAAAAGTCAATAAGACTTTTTTTGTTTGTATCAGCGGAAGCTTTTGATTCAATATTTTCTTTTACTTCCTGGAACTCATCGTCCTTATTGTAAAGTGTAATCTGAAGTCTTCCCTGTTTACCAATGGCAGATGAACCTCCACCCAGCTTCCATGAAATAAATACCTGCTCGTGATTACGCTTTAATTCCTGAATAATTTTTTCCCGAACCTCAGGATCGTAAATAAGGGAATCAATATCATCCATGCCAACATACATTTTCTTGGCTTCTTTGCGCATGTTACTGTTTTCATTATTCAAAGCCAGTTCCATTACAAGAATCGAAATATATTCGGCTACACGGGATTTTTCCATATAGACCTGAAGAAGATGTCTGATTGCAAGATTAATCTGAGTAAAACCTTCGGTATTGTAGAACTTAGTAATGATATACCAGTTCATGTTTGACAGTCTGTTAAGGAACTTTTCTGTCATAAGAAGATAAATATTTTTTTCTTCAAGTGAATAATCCTTGTTTTCCATTACTGACTTCCATACAGGATCAAGGATTTCTTTACGGGCTAACTGAATGACACTCTGTCTTGAAGTAAGGTGAGTTTTTAATTGTGCTTCGGAAATACGTGTTCTTTCATCGATAAGGTTGGACGGATTTTTTCTGTTATGTTTCTGAACACAATCTGTCTGAATAAGTTCATTAAAAAGCTGACGGTCAAACTGTTTGTAAAGAAGAGAAAAAACTACAATCTTAGAAAGATCCATTACTTCCTGCCGAACAGAGACAAATTCTGACATGGAAATTTCAATTTTAGAGATATAGTTTAACAGAATCATATTCTGTAAAGACTGTGGTGAAAAAGTGTTAAGGGAGATACCGCATTCTTCTACATTATCTGCCAGTCTAAAGCGAATAAGCTTCATTTTTCTTCTGATAAAACTTGAAGTTCCTTCTTCAGTAAGAATAACTTTAAGTGGAAGATTCAACTGGAATTTTTTACCTGCAGCACACATAATAAACCCTTACCCATTAAATAAGTAATTTAATTATATAACAAGGGTCTTGCATTGTAAACACACAAAATATATTCTATATAATAATGATTTGTGCAGGTGTTAAGAGGTATTTTTTTACCTTAATTTTAATATTTTTAACTTCCTCTTTTACTTCTTTTGCACAAAACTTAATTCCTGAAGGACTGACACTTTCAGACAAATGCACTCAAATTCTTGAACAAAACGGCTTTACCCCTACAGTCAAAGAGCTATCATCCACAGGAAATAATCAGTTTCATTACAACATTTACCTTACTTTTTTCCGGACAAAAATCCCTGCCAGCTCTGACAATCAGGATCTACAGAAAAACATTCTGGCAATTCTTATACCTCAGGAAGATTTCTGGCAACACTCCAGCTCCTATCTGAAGCTTTTTACAGAAGCCCAAAAGACATCAAAAGATTACATTCTTGAAATCGTACTGACAGTTCCTGATAACCTTCAGTACAATTTTTCTTTCAGGAATTATGCTCTGACAGGAACACACTGCTGGGCTAAGGAACTGGACACACCTGAATACACCGCAGCAATTCTGGCAAATATATCAAAAGAAAAAATTAGTACCTCAAGGCTTTACACCTCAGGCTTAAAAAAATCTTCCCCAATGTGGCTGACAAAACTTGTTACAGAGTCTTTCAAAAGAAACAATATAAACTGCCACGTTGTACAAAAAATGCTTTCACTGTACAGAGCAGGAATGATTCTTGGTGACAGTCAGCTTATTCCCCTTTTCGGCCAGGACATAAGCTGTATTCGAATAAATTTTGCAGATGACTCATGTCTTCCTGTTCTTTCAACTTTGATTAAAAATTATAATCTCAATGAAACATCCTCTCAGGATATTCATTATTCGTTTCTCCAGATACCCCATTTAAATAATATATGGCTTAGCGAAAGAACTAACATAATTTTTCTGGATGTATTCGGAATTTTAGTAATCCTCCTTTTGAGCACATTTTCCTTCGTAGGTAAAAAGCAGAACCTCTACAAAAAAGCCTTAAAAAAATCATGGTTCATGCTACCAATATTAATTATCATTTCCCTTCTTTCTCTTTACGCCGGCCAGCTTTTCTGCGGAATTTTCAACTTCATAAAAACAAATCATCCGGTAATTCAACTTGGTATTAAATTTTTTATTTCGATTATTTTTGTTTCAATTCTTTTTATAATTCACGAAAACTTCAACGGAAAAGCAATTGACTTTATATACGGATGGATTCTTCTTGTTGTAGCAATCATCAATGTATTTGTATTCAGTTTTGCAGACATCAGTCTCTTCTGGATATTCGCACTGGAATTTCTTCTGATTTATCTTAGCCGGACAAGAGAACAGATTTACGCACTTATAATTTCAATGGTTTTGATGGCTGTTCCATTTCTCCCTGCCATTGTCATTGTTTCCGTTTACGCAACAAATCAGGATCTTCTAAAGCTTGTATACAGTTCACCTGGCATCAACATTCTGTTTACCCTTGTTCTTTTCCCATTTCAGATAATGTGGCTCAGAATTCTAATTAAACTTGATTTTAAGTCCCGGAAAAACATTTCCCTGGTAAATATTCTTAAATACGTTGGAACATCATCAGGCATCATTGTTTCAATTCTGATTATTACTGTATTCGCTATTATTCAGCTGATTAATGCAAAAAACTCCACCACTGGAATTTTACCGGAATTTCAGATTATTCCTAAAGAAAACATTTCATTAACAGTTTTATCTCAAGACTTTGAAAGTCTATCAACTAAAACAGTAAATATCTCAAGCAAAAAACCGGCCTTCCGCTACATAGTTTCAGTCACTTCTGACACTGGTACTCCAGTTCTTGATTCCACATGGGATTTCATTTCACAGGACAACAGTAAAACCGCCATTTTCTCTGTACCGGATTACCCTCCAGAAGATATAACTATAGAATTCGGTTCTGAACAGCAGACAAAGCTTTTACTTACAGTACAGGCAATTTACAAAACTGAAAATCCTGAAATTTTCCAGCAGGAAACCTTGTCAAAGGAAATAAACTGATGAATAAGGTTTTTCTTCACGTTGACCTGGATGCTTTTTTTGCATCTGTTGAATATCTTGATCATCCGGAATGGCTTGGAAAACCTCTTATTGTAGGAGGTAAACCAGAAGACAGACGTTCCGTTGTATCCACTGCAAGCTATGAAGCCAGAAAATATGGGGTTCATTCGGCCATGCCAACCAGCCATGCCTACAGGCTGTGTCCTCAGGGAATCTATGTTTATCCAAGAATGCAAAGATATCTCGAAAAATCATTGGAAGTGATGGAAATTTTCAATTTTTATTCTCCAGATGTACAGCAAATTTCAATTGACGAAGCCTTTATTGATATTACAGGAACAGAAAAGCTTTTTGGAACGCCCGTAGAAATTGCACGTAAAATTAAAAACGAAGTTTTTACTAAAACGGGACTTACTGTTTCTGTCGGGGTAGCTTCCGTTAAATATGTTGCTAAAATTGCTTCTGAGATGAACAAACCAGACGGACTTTTTATTGTACCTCCTGGGCAGGAAGAAAACTTTATGATAAACCTTCCCCTGGAAAAGATGTGGGGAGTAGGAACAAAATCTCTTGAACGTCTTCATCAAAAAGGAATTCATACTACAAAAGCTATTCACGAAAAATCACTTTCCCTCTTAATAAGTCTTTTTGGAAATTCTTCAGGTCATTTTTTATACAACGCAGTCAGAGGACAGGAATATGACAACTTCAATACAGAATCCAGACATCATTCGCTTTCAGCGGAAAACACTTACCCATGGGATTTAACAGATTCAAACGCCATAGAAACTGCTTTACTGGAACTTTCACAAACAGTGATATTCAGAATGAAGAGAGAAAAACTAAGGAGCCGTTGTATTTCCCTCAAAATCAGATACGATGATTTTTCTACAGTTACAGCACAATGTTCCTTAGATTCCGATATTTCTTCAGTTGATGACTTTTATGAAAGGATCAAACAGCTTTTTTATACAAAATACGATAACAGGTTTGGAATAAGACTACTTGGTGCCGGACTATACAATACAGAAAGCAGTCTTTTGCCTTCACAAGGTCAGTTATTTGACTTTGGAGAAAACCGTAAAAAAAAGGTCGAACAGGCCATATTAAATGCTGAAGATAAAATACCTGGCATAAAAATCACTAAAGCCCGACTCTTAACACCGCCCACCCTGCGTTTAATTCTCTGCTTTTTATTTACAGCACTAATTGCCTCAGTCCAGCAGGCATATTGTTCAGAGACAAAAAGAGAATCAGATGGTGCCGGCTCTATTGTATTTGACCGGTCAAGGCTACCTGAACAGTTTCAAAACTCAACGTCTCTTTTTAATTATAAAGCCGGAAGTAATGAAATTAAATTTAATGCCTCAGGATGGTGGAAAACTTTCATATCTGGAAAAACCAGCACCAGCTTCGGATACGGAACAACCCCAGGCTGGTCTCCAATGGTTCCTGTTTTGAATTCTCAGGTAGAATTAAACCTGTTGTTCTTTCTTAACAAGACATGGTTTTTCCAGGCTGATTTTGCCGACGACTTTGATACAAATACTATTGCAGCCGGATATTACGGAAATGGAATTCTAAAAGAGGCTAAAATTGCTTCCAGCGGCATTTCTTTCCCGGCAATTTATTCCCTGGATGAACTGGGATATAAAACCGGTGGAGGAACAAACCAGGCCCCTGGAGTCTATGCTCATTTGGAAGACCTCACCTGGCAGTCGGATATTATGCTGCGATATGAGACAACTCAGACTCATTCAAAATCCTGGATCGGGAAAAACTCTGTCTCCTCATCAGAACTTTCACTTTCCGATTATCTTACCGGATGGAAATATCAGTTTCCTGACCAGGAATCGATTTTCAAAATAAAAAACATTTACGTAGAATCCGCCACCGGATCAATTAAAGATTCAAAAGGCCGCAAGTATAAAAAGCTTGATTCCACACAATATCTGCTTTCTGCTTCGGATTGTGCAATATACCTTTCAAAGGATGCAAATGCCGGAAGAAAAAACAGTATTCTCCCTGCAGTTCTTGTTGAATTTGAGTCATTCTGGGACTTTTCAGACCGGCTTGGTTCTTACGGGACAGGCAGTACTGGCGGAACAGGCTTTCTGGGAGAAATACAGGAAGTTTTTTCTGTAGATCTTAAAAACCGTAGTATACCAGAAAAAACTCTTCTTAACGGAACCCCATGTTATTTCATCCAGTATCCTGGACGCTTCTCACCTTTTGCTGTATGCAGCCGGTATGACGCGGGAATAAAAACAACAGGTGAAGCTGCCGTTATTTACGATTCTTCAAAATCAACTTCACAATTATGGAACGTAATCTTAAATCAGGAAGATTTTTTATTTGATAGTAAAGATTTTTTCTACACCACCCACAGTTATGCTGATGTAGTAATTAATTCCACTGAGGAAAAATTATCTGTTTTAAGCCGTTTTCCTTTTGCAGAAACTTCCCCGGAAGTTTATACAGGCGGTCTTCAGCAGGACGAATATAAAATTGCTGTTAAATCCTATTCTCCCGTTACAAGATACGACATTGGTACAAAAGCCGTACCTGGCACTGTAATTATTTATAAAAACGGAATTCAAGATGCAGGCGCTACATACTCTTCAGAATCAGGCACAATTACGCTTTCAACAGCACCAGCTTCAACAGACAGAATTTACGTTATCTGGAATGAAGATTCCTCAGATTCAAAAAAAGGAAATGTTGTTCTTGCTGCAGGTTATAAAAAAACTTTTTCAGAAAATTTTTCCGGTGATATTTCAATAGGTTCACGCTGGACCACCTCACTTTCAGAGAATTCTAACATAGAAAGCCAGACACCAGGTTATGTAATGACAGCTTCAAGCCTTACCTGGAAAAGCAATAATTTCTCTGCTTCAAATATTGTTGGAGCAGGTGTCTTTACGGCAAGTACAACAAATTCCACAAAACTTCATTCAATAGAAAAAGCCTCTTCAGAAACGGTTTATCTTGATAAAAATGCCGGAGTCGAGCTATCGGAAAATGTGGATTTGTATCTTAACATAAGAAATTCACAACTGTTATCATTAAAAAAATCACAACAGAGTCCTCTGTTTTCGTTAAAAGGAGTACGTAACTCAGAAATTTCAGGATATGCTGTTCCTTTACAATGGGATTTTACCCGACTTGATTCATCTTCCGACGAAGATCCATTCTGGTCATCAGCTTCAATCAAACTTAACGCTTCAGGAAGCCTTTCAAATGCAACGAAATTCTCTGTTGCACTTTTAGCTTCTGACATTACTTCCACTGAATATGATGTTTATCTGCAGCTTGGTGGAAAAGCCGACGATTCCCTTATTTTTGAAGATACTGAATACCTGCCTGTCTGGAAAATCTCCACTCGAAACGTATCCCAGTTTCCTTCAGATGATGTAATAAAACCATTCGTAACATCTAAATCAGGGTGGCAGACAATTGAAGTACGTCTTACAGACCAGGACCGACAGATGCTTGCGGATGGTTCTGACATGCGTTTGATAATCGTAAAGCCAGACAACTCTGCTAACGGAAAATCAGGAATCATCTATGCCGGTCCATACGAAACTGATAATACGGACTATTCTGTTTATTCACAAAAAGATACAAAATGGACTTCCTGGAAAGAAAAAATAAAAAACTCTAAGTATTCACAAAGTTTTGATTTTGACTGTCAGACTGAAGATATCATTACCATTTCAAAAAAAATCCAGGAATTCGACTTAACCCCATGGAAAAGTTTAAATATCAGCCTTAACTACAATTCCTCTTTAATTTCCCAAGATGACAGCCTCACAATTATTATGGACAGGCCGGAAGAACATGGTCAGATAAAAACTGCGCTTAAAGTTAAACTGGATTCCAGTGACCTTTCTTCACTTATAAACCATGGATCTTCAATGACTGACGTTTACATCGATCTTTTCAATAAAACTTCATCTGCAGGACGTGTACTGCATCTTGATGCGAATGTAAGTCCTGTAAGAATCAGGTTTATTTTGGAAACAAAATCAAGGACACAGATAACTTTATCGGATATTACTCTGAAAGGAATTTCCCCATATTTCACCATTCAGGACAAGGGCTCATTTACCTGGAAACATACAGGAACAGTTTTTTCAGAAAGTCTTTTTAGTTTCATCAAAAACCCTGAGTTGGCCGGAGATTTTAATTACAGAACATCTTTCAAAGAGCGAAAAAATATAGAAGCAGAAAACACTTTGTATGCAAAAATAAATGGTGCTGTAGAATTAAGCTCTATTAAACTGTCTGCAGAAACAGGTAGCAACAATGACTCAGATTCACCTTTAAGCTTTTACGCTCATAATATTTCAACTGTCTCCCCTTTATTCAAAATAATTGCAGCAGGAGAAACTGTTTCAATAAACCATGACACAGAATCCTTTCAAAAAGAAAATAATCTGTTTCTAGATCTAAAACCATTTTTCATACCCGTAACTGCCAGACTCAATACCCAGGCATTAAAAGATTCATGGGGCAGCACACAGACAGTAAGCTTTAACCAGACTGTTTCTCTTTCCTGTATCTCTGCAGACTTTACTGAAAACTTTTCGCAAAATAAGGATGATTTTCTTCTGTCTTCAAGTAAATTTAATTTATTCGATGATTATAAGACACTTCATAGATTAACTTTTGACAATGGTTACGAGGCAAAACAAAGAAAAGAAAACCTTTCATTTAAGCTGACAGGGAATTCGATTCTTCCCGGCTGTTCTCCATTTATTAAAATTTCCTCAGAGTCTACATATAAAAACAAGGCTACTCCATTATTTTCTGACCAGTTCTCACGGACAATTACTATTCCCATTTCAACAAAGAAAAATAGTTTCAGTTTCAGCCTTGAAAACTCCTTTGGTCAGGTTTCAAAGGTATCGAATAATAAAATTTACTCAGATGACATTAAAATGTTGAAAGAAGATCTAGACGACAACATGTGGTTCATAAAAACTATTCCGTTTTATGATCTTTGGGATAAAAACCTTAAAACTGAAATCCTAAGAGACACCTCTCAAACTACTTCTTCCCTTGAATCAAAAATCTACTCTTCTACATTGTCAGCAGGATGGAAACGTCCCTTCACCGGAACTTTTGTAGACTTCTACACACCATCTTCAACAACATTTGCACTTCAAAGAGACATTAAGACTTCATCATCTAGTTCTGACCTGTTGCAGCTAAAAACATCCTTGGGATTTAATGCATTTAATATCTTCGGGAAAACTGGTGTTAAAAGAAAATCTAACTTGTTTAATCTGGATGAATACTTTACTTCAATTACGGCTGTATTAAAATTTCCAGAAAGAAAAACTGATTCAATTAAAACCCAAATCGACATTTACCACCAGAACGTATTTTATATAAAAGAAAATGTTACCTTCAAATCCGGCATTGAATGCTCATGGAATGACACATCAAACAATAATGAAAAGCTGACTTTGATTTACTCTAGACCAGGAAAACACAGCCCTGTTTCCGGCATGATTAGTTTCTTCAAACCTGATTTTTCTCCGGAACGGGGCGGCATTTCAAGAATTGACAGCATTAACCTGACTTTTCGCAGAGCAGAGGCCTCTTCTTCATCAAAAGACAGTGTAATACAAAAAATCCTTGCAGATTACAATCACCAGCTTGACGTTAAACTCAATAAATATGCAGAGATAAATACAAGTGCTGGCTTAAACTGGGATGTAACAACAAATCAGATTATTACTCTTTCTGCAGAACTTACAGCGGGAGCTACCATCAGGTTTTAATAAACAACACACTATTGAAGAGGAGCAAAATACCCGGAATCATCACGGCCGCTTCTGTTCATGAGGTAAGTTTCTACTTCAACAGGAAGGTATTTCTGTCCAAAAGAAGTCTGCTGTGATGAAGTAAAGGAAAGTACGTAGATTCCGCTTGGTATGTCGATTATATCCTGATATACAGATGAAAGTCCCTGACTCCTATAAACGTAATATTCGGTTCCTTCTGTATGAGAACAGAGATATGATATTTCTCTATCTGCACTCCCCTGCTTTACAAGAATTGTAGAAAGAATAATTGAGTTATTGTTAAGGTAAGCAGTCAAATCTGTAAGACCATATTTTTCAAATGCTGAGGAAGAAACTGTACCAGGTCCGATTATGATTATTGCTCTCTTTTTTTCACCATTTATCAATCCATTAGCAGCAAGGCGTACGGCCATATCCATTGTAACTGTTCCTGACAAAGGATTTTTAAGAGCCTTCGTACTGAATTTCAAAGCATTATTTGGAGAGCCTTCATATTCCTGAACAGGAACTGATCCTGCAGTAACAATTCTTAATGTTCCATTTCCTTTCATGGAAGCGGCAACTTCACGTACAGCTGTTTCAATTGCTTCTTCATAACCTTTTGACTCAAAGCTACGGTCAATTACAAGAGAAATATCAGCCTGGGAATTCACATAGGAAGCACCTTCAAATTTAAAATCCTTTACTCCACCCTTGTTTTCTGTAACGATGAAATTCTGCTCTTTAAGACCAACTACACTCTGCCTGTGACGGTTTTCTACTTTTACTTCCATAGTGACTTTTGGGAATTTATCAGCATAAACCCTTTCTATCTGAACAAAAAGTCCACCAACCAGTTCAGACATCTTAGCCATAACATATACTTCGTTTGAAGTAAAATCTGTTGCAAGAAGATTACCATTCACATCAGGCACAGCACATGTAACTTTCGATGGTGCATTTCCAGTACTTACGTTTTCCCACTTCATGCCGGAATCTGTGTCAACCGAATAAATTTTATTTGAATCGCAGACAACAAGATATTTACCCCATATACGCATAGCCTCGGGATGAATAAACGATTTTTCCAGACACAGCTTTCCAAGATAGTTTCCTGCAGTATCAAATCTGTAAATTGCCCCGGAAATTGCATCTGCAACAAAAACATTAGAATCCTTAACAGCAATACCAGAAGGAGCTTTTAACCCCTCAAAGGAATCCGTTTTTCCACCAAAATGGAAGATACCTTTGTAATCTTTGCTGAATACATCAACACGGCAATTACCAAAATCTGTTACATAAATGTTTCCAAGTTCATCGATGGCAGCATACTGAGGGCCTACAACCTGTCCTACGCCGCAGCCTTTAGACCCGAAGCTTTTTACAAATATTCCAAGATTATTAAAGATACTAATTCTATCACCGGCAAATTCCGTAATAAGAAGATTTCCGTCTGATAATCTAACAATATCCATAGGCCGGTCAAATCCTGCAAACGAACCTTTTGACCTGATAAACACATAACCGTTAATATCCATTTTGAGAAGTTCGTTTGATCCGTAAGCAACTACCCACATAGTTCCGTCAGGATTAGGAAGAATTGATACAGGCTGACTGAAAATAAGTTTATCTCCAGACTTTCCCTGATAACTTCCACTTTCTGTATAGCTTACAGGAGAATAATTGTTATTGCTGATTCTTCGTTCCCGTATGATTTCAATCTTATTTTTTAGGAGAAGTCCGCCGTATCCTTCATCCGATGCTTTCTGCCAGTTACTGAGGGCTGTTCCTTCAAGACCGGCTCTGTAATAAGCTTTACCCAGCCAGTCCATAATAATATTTTCTTCAGGAAGGTAAGAGAGTGCTTTTTCAAACTGCATTATGGCATCGTTGTAACTTCCCCTGTAATAAGCCTGAACACCCCGTCTGAATTCTTCTTCAGCAAAACCAGCCTGTGCAGATCTTGCCCCAGTTGAACTTTTTGCCAGTGCGTCAGGACTTGTAAAAGCATAATTCTGAGACCATCCGGCAAATCCTATTAAAGAAAGAATTCCAAGACATACAGACTTTTTAAAAATGTTTAATGTCATTTTACTTCCACCTGTGCAATCTGAATGTGTTCAATAATCTCTCTGTTATCCGGCTTTAATGCAAGAGCCTGGTTAAGATATTTTTCTGCATCTGACTTCAACCCAAGTTTATGATAAACCCAGCCTATAGAATCTAAACAGGCTGGTGACTGAGGATTTTTATCAAGAGCCTTTTTACAGTATGTCAGGGCTTTTGACAGATCTTTTTCTTCACAGGCAAGAACGTATCCCATTCCATTTAAGGCTGTACCATTTTCAGGATCTGCTTCAAGAGCCTTTTTATAATAGGAGATACATTTTTCTACTTCCCCTTGTTCCCAGGCAATATAAGCAAGAGAGGCGTAAACACTGGCAGGTTTATATCCTGTTTCAAGAAGCTTGTTTAATTCAAAATCTGCCAGACGTTTTTTTCCAGTCATGGCATAAATGACAGCAAGAAGATAACGGCACTGAAGGACTCTGTCAGACTCCTCTTCTGCAGTAACTACCTGTTCAAGATAAAGAAGTGCATCCTCATATCGTTCAAGTTTTGCATAACAAAGTCCAATGTAATATGCCAGTTCAATATTATCGATTTCTGGATTTTCCGGAAGAGAAATAAAAAAAGTAAGAGCTCCCGTAAAATCTTTTTTTTGATAAAGGGTAATTCCCTCTGAAAGAATATTTTTTTCTGCCACTTGTCCCACCTGCCAAATGTTAGAATTCAAATCCTTGTTCTACAAGGTGTTTATCTTTTATTACAGGACAGCTAACAGGTTCTGCATATAATCTTGTTACGGCTACATACCCCTGATTTACAGCATCATATTCATTATCTTCCGGTCCGTAGGTGTTTATTTTTCCAGATACAAAAATTCTTCTGAAGCTGCCGTCACTGTTTTTTTCTAACTCTACTTTATCCTTATAATCGCGAATACACAAGGATGTCAAACGGACTCCTTTGTACGCATTATCTGATGATATAGACAGTGCATTCACGCTGACAATTACATTTTTTTCGCATAAAGAAATCAGTTTCTCTATATTTAAAGCTATAAACCGTGCCAGGGCTGTGTAATCAAAAAGTTTATCAGAAAAATCAGTAGTTTCGTTTTTTGTTGACTTAAGACTGACGGCAATTCCCGGAACACCGTATAAAACAGCCTGTCTGGCGGCTGCTACTGTTCCTGAATAAATGCAGTCCGTCCCCATATTTGCACCCTTGTTTATACCCGAAACAACTGCATCAAATTGAATATCACCAAAGAGATTTGACCGGAGAGCGGAAATTACACAGTCAGAAGGATATCCTGTACATTTATATGAGTCTTTACCTGCAGGAATAACCTTCAATTCATCAAACATAACGATATGCGAAGAAACAGCAGACCGGTTGGTCTCAGGTGCAAGAACATAGACATCAGCTATTTCTCTTAATGCTTCTGTAAGTGCCTTTAAGCCAGGTCCCTCTATACCATCATCATTTGTAAGTAAAAGTTTAAGCTTACTTGACAATGGAAACCCCTTCAGCTGGCTTTACTTCCTTACAGGTAGCCTTAAAGCCGAAGATTCTTTCGTATTCAGCAAGCTTCTGTCTGAACTCTTCTTCATCGCTTCTATTTAAGATTGTATAAGCTACACGTCCGAACCCTTTACCACTGATTCTTCCGCATGAAACAGGATTTCTTCCGTCCTCAACATTAGGATTTATTTCCTGAAGTCTTTTTAAGATCCAGTCAATCTCAGGACAGGAAATTTCGTAAAGATCCCTTAAATTTATATGAGAATGATTCACTGCGCGGGCAAAACCGCCGAATTCACCTGCTGCCAGGGATTTCTGAGCTTCAAGGATAAATCCATGTTCTTTCATAACACAAAGAAGTCTTCGTCTCATTTCCTCATTAACTACAGAAAGAACTTCATTTACTTCATTTGGATTTTCTTCGTAATGCCATCCGCCGTATACATTAGTCTTACGTTCCTTCAGTTCACCAAGAAGCAGAACATTTTCAGGCTGTCTGACTGTTTCTTCATTCCATAATTCAACTCTCGGAACTTTAGCGTCGGTAAGAAGAATTACCTTATCCTTAAAATCAAAAGGAATAAGTTCCCATTTACCTGTTGTATGATCTGTAAGAATGACATTTTTTTCTTTTGAATATATTGCTGCATAATTGTCAGCAATGTGATTATCTGTTCCCAGAAAAAGCTTATTTCCCCGTTCAATTACCTGAAGAAGCTGTTCATCAGAACAATTAAGGTCAAATTCTTTTCTAATTACGTATGCAGAAGCAATTTTTATTGCAGTTGTAATTCCACATCCGGCAGATGGTAGAGTTTCCGAATAGACAGTAACATTAACCCCGGAAACCATAAAGCCGCCTGAAGTAAAACCGTAAATAATTGATTTAACAGCATTAGCCCATTTATCTTCTTTTTTATTTTTAAGTGAAGCCAGATTAGCTCTTTTTCGTTCATCCAGCTGCTTAAAATAAAATTTTACCGATGAATCTTCACGACGGGAAACTGCAACATAGACAGGAAGATTTACTGTCATGGAGAGGGTTTTATCTTTACAGAACCAGCAGTGCTCTCCAAGCAGGTGAAAGCGGCCATTAGCCATAGCTATTGAAGTAGCATTTTCCTGATATTCCTGAAAATGAGCTTTTTCAGTTTCAAACACCTCAAAGCTCTTGTCTGCAGCTTCCATAAATCCCCCACCATCCCTAAATATTGCTATTTAAGGCTTTTATAACTAAAATGATATTATAATGTTTTGTTTTTTACAAGTTTTTTATTCTTTACTTTCCGCCATAACACTTGCACTTGCAATTCCAAATGAACTTTTAGAGTCAGGAAGTCCTATTCTGGGAATACTTTCTCTCGTTCCACTTTATATAGCATTTTCAAAATCAAAAAGTTACAGAATGACTTTCTTTCTTTCTGTAATCCACGGGGGAGTTACTCACCTTCTTTCAAGTTACTGGCTTGGAAACTTTCAGGGGATGGCAGCCTTTACACTTGGAGCCAGTATGGCTGGAACTGCAGGCCTTGAAGGGATAATGCTTCTACCTGTTTACTATGCTTTCCATAAATCAAATGACCTAACAGGCACAAAATTCAGAAGCTGGCACGTTCCTTTCAGAGTTCTCTGGTTCGCATCAGGCTGGACTATTTACGAATACGCAAAATCAACAGGCTTCCTTGCTTATCCCTGGGGCACTGTTTCAATGACTGCAACAGGGTGGAGTTTTATTACACAGGTTGCCGACATAACCGGCCCACTGGGAGTTACCTTCATTTTTGCTTTTGCAGCAGCCTTTACAGCCCAGGGAATACTTCTTTTAGTAAAATCTTCTAAACCATCCGACTCAAAAAGTATAGCTATAGGCTATTTTAATACACTTCGGTTTATAACAGCTTTATTTGTAATTTCATTAACCTACGGAGCATATCAGAAATATCTTCTCCGGGAACCGGTTAAAAAAGTAAATACAGTTATGGTTCAGCAGAATCTTGACACCTTCCGTTCAAACGAAATTGAAGGGATTTTGACAAGTCAGGATCTTACAAACGAAGGAATCAAGGAATTAAAGCTGGATGGTCTTAAGCCCGACCTTATTGTATGGAGTGAAGGCGTCCTTAACAGTCACTTTCCTGATGCAGATTATCATTACAATTATTATCCGGAATCTAGTCCTCTTAACAAATTCATCAGAAAAAAGAAAATACCTTTCATAATTGGAGGATCCTGCGTAATTGACAGGGATAAACATCAATACGGAAACGCAGCCCTGCTTTACGGATCAGACGGAAAATACAAAGGCCATTACATAAAACTCCACCTTGTACCTTTTGCAGAAAAAATTCCATTCGTCCAGTATGAAATTGTCCGTAATACAATTAAAAAAATTGCAGGCTTTTCTTATGGCTGGACATCCGGAAACAAATTCACCATTTTCGACATCCCAATTCCGCCGGAAAACTGCATGGACAACTCCGGATCAGAAATAATCTACGCAGGACAAGAACCTAAGAAGTCCGCCCCATCAGTAAAAATTGCAGCTCCAATCTGCTTTGATGATGCATACGGTGATGTCTTTCAGGGGCTTTATCTCAATGGTGCAGAACTTTTTATAAACATAACAAATGACTCCTGGTCAAAAACCCGTTCTGCCGAAATTCAACATTACACCATAGCTTCATACAGAGCCATCGAATTCAGAACAACACTGGCAAGATGTACAAATGCCGGTTTAACAGCAGTCATCGATCCTACTGGAAAATCAATAAAGTCTATTCCTCTCTTTCAGGCTGGACAACTTTCTATGTCGATTCCAGTGTATGAACACAAAATGACATTTTTCTCACTTTACGGTGCCCTGATAATCAAACTCCTCATCACCATTTATTTTGCATTTATTCCATTTTTTCAGAAATACATTAATTCTCTAGAAATTACAGAAATTGAGGTTTCACTTATCAGAAAAAAAAGAAAATCCTCAAAAACTTCATAAAAATTCATGTCTGTAAATTTCAAATAATTTTGAATAAATTCTATTGCAAACCTAGATATAGTGTTTTAAGATATCAAAGTTAATAAATAACACTATTTTTTTGAGGGGATAATTATTCTATGCGCTGTCCATACTGCGGAAGCCTTGATGACAAGGTTATTGAATCACGCACAATGGCTAACGGTGAATCCATTCGCCGCCGCCGTGAATGTGTAAGCTGCGGTTACAGATTTACAAGCTACGAAAGAATTGAAGAAAAACCTTTCATGGTTGTTAAGCGGGATGGAAGACGTCAGCCTTTTGACAGAACAAAGCTGGAAAAAGGTATTGACCGTGCCCTCGAAAAACGACCTGTAGCAACAAACATGATTGAAAATATCATCAACGATATTGAAGACAGGGCTATTATAGCAGGTAAAGCAACAAGGGAAATCTCCACTTCAGAACTGGGAGAACTGGTTCTTCAGCGCCTCTATGAAACCGATAAAGTTGCATACATACGATTTGCTTCAGTTTACAAACATTTTGAAAATCTCGAAGAATTCATTACTGAAGTCAACAGCCTGGGGAATTTAAAAAATACAAAATTGCCTGAAAAAACCTCGGAGGGTAACTAAATTGAGTGAATTTAAAAAAGTGAACGAATCAGCCGGTGATAACCAGCAGGTATTTCCTCAGTGGAGAAACTTTCTTGGAGAAGGCACACCTGAAGAAAACAAAGCATTTTTTCGTCAGGTAGTAAAAAGAAACGGAAATATCGAAAAATATGACCGCTCAAAAATCGAAGCAGCTATCTGCAAGGCTATGGAAGCTGTAACAAGACTTCCAGATGAAGAAAAAGCAAAAAAATTAACAGACAAAGTTGAAGAAAATTTACGGACTCTTCTTGCAGGTCGTCGTGCTCACTCAATTCCTGCCATTGAAGAAATTCAGGACGTTGTTGAAAATGTTCTCATAGAATCAAAAGAAGTAGAAATTGCAAAAGCCTACATTCTTTACAGGGCAAAACACGAAGCCATCCGTGACTCAAAAAGCCTTATGCTGGATATCAATGCCACAATGGACGGTTACCTGGCTCAATCAGACTGGCGTGTTAAAGAAAATGCCAATGTAAATTTTTCTCTTGGTGGACTTATTCTCCATAATTCCGGCACTGTTACGGCAAATTACTGGCTCAAAAATATCTACACGCCAGAAATTGCAGAAGCCCATAAAAACTGTGCATTCCATATTCACGACCTGTCCATGTTCTCAGGATATTGTGCAGGATGGTCATTACGTCAGCTTATTCAGGAAGGTCTCGGAGGTGTTCCTGATAAAATAACATCAAAACCTGCCTCTCACCTTTCAACCCTTGTAAATCAGATTGTAAATTTCCTTGGAGTAATGCAGAACGAATGGGCCGGGGCACAGGCTTTTTCATCTTTTGATACATACCTTGCTCCATTTGTTAAAACTGACAACCTTGATTACAACGGGGTCAGACAGTGCATCCAGAGTTATGTTTATGGTGTAAACACTCCAAGCAGATGGGGATCCCAGGCTCCTTTTACAAACATTACATTAGACTGGGTATGTCCAGATGATCTAAAAAAGAAACCTGCCATTGTTGGTGGAAAAGAACAGGATTTTACATACGGTGACTGTCAGAAAGAAATGGACATGATCAACAAAGCCTTCATTGAACTTATGCTAGAAGGTGATGCTGAAGGGCGAGGTTTCGGATACCCTATTCCAACTTACAACATTACAAAAGATTTTAACTGGGACTCAGAAAACGCAAAGCTGCTTTTTGAAATGACCAGTGCTTATGGAACTCCATACTTTCAGAACTTCATAAACTCAGACCTGGATCCAAGCGATGTACGCTCAATGTGCTGTCGTCTTCGTCTCGATAAACGGGAACTTAGAAAACGCGGGGGCGGTCTTTTTGGTTCTGATGAATTTACTGGTTCTCTGGGAGTAGTTACCATCAACCTTCCTCAGATCGGATATCTGGCAAAGACAGAAGAAGAATTTTTTGCCCGTCTTGATTACCTTATGGATCTGGCAAAACAAAGCCTTACAATCAAACGCAAGGTTATTCAGAAACTTCTGGATAATGGCCTTTTTCCTTATACCAAAAGATATCTTTCGAAGCTTGACAACCACTTCAACACAATCGGACTTTGCGGCATGAATGAATGCTGTCTCAACTTCCTGGGTGTAAACATCGTTGATCCAAAGGGTGAAGAATTTGCATGCAAAGTTCTTGATCACATGAGAGAAAGAATGCAGGACTATCAGGAAAAAACAGGTGAACTGTTCAATCTTGAAGCAACTCCAGCAGAATCAACATCTTACCGTCTTGCCCGTCACGATAAAACGAATTACCCAAACATCAAAACAAGCGGAAAGGATGAACCTTATTACACAAACAGTACACAGCTGCCTGTTGACTACACTTCAGACGTTTTTGAAGCTCTCGATCATCAGGAAAAACTCCAGACCAGATACACAGGTGGTACTGTATTCCATACATTCATGGGCGAAAAAATAAAAGACTGGCATTCCTGCCGTGACCTTGTAAAGTCTATCTTTACAAACTACAGGATTCCATATCTGACAATCAGCCCTACATATTCAATCTGTCCTATTCATGGTTATATCGCCGGGGAACAGTTTGAATGTCCAAAATGTAAGGCAGAAAAAGAAAAGCAGCTTAAAGAAAAGCTTGCTAAACTTGAAGCTGAAAGAGATGCTCTGGCATCCAGATAAATCAAAAATAATATCAATTATATATAAAGTGGGAGAACAAAAAGAAATGGCAGAATCAAAAAGAACACTGGCAGAAATTGAAGCAGAAATCGCTGCAGTAAAAGAAGAACTGAATGATGTACACGGAACAGAAACTGAAGTTTACGCAAGAATCGTAGGTTATTACAGAGCTGTCCGCAACTGGAACAAAGGTAAAAGAGATGAATTTAACAATCGCAGACTTTTTGTATACAACGGATCAGATGCAGACATCAGTGAACCAAGAGAAGTAATCAATATGGATTCAGACTGTAAAACTAAATCAGAAGCAGTTGTATCTTCTTTTGACACAGACACAACTGTTCACTACGATTTCTTTATGCGCAAAACTTGTCCAAACTGCCCTCCTGTAAAAACTTTCATGGCTGGAGTATCCTTTGAAGGCAGAGTTATTGACGTTGATACAGATGAAGGTCTTCGTGATGCTGCATCGAAAGGTGTTTTCTCAGCTCCAACAGTAATTTTCTATGACCAGAACAATAACGAAATTGGACGTGGTCATAACGTTGAAGAAATTGAAGCTGTTTTGACTCCTGAATCTGTAATTGCATAAAACAAGTTTTCCATGAGTCAAAAGATCGGCGCACTTGTCAAAACATCTCTAGTAGATTTTCCTGGCAGGGTTTGCGCCACTATTTTTTTAAAGCACTGTAATCTCCGATGTCCATACTGTTACAATTCAGTTCTTGTTTATGGTAAAGATGAAGATGGATTTGTAACAATAGAAGAACTCACAGCTCATTTAAAAAAAAGACAGAACGTTCTTTCAGGCCTTGTTATTTCCGGAGGAGAAGCTCTACTTCATCCGGATTTAACTGAAATCATTATCATTGCAAAATCCCTTGGATACAAAATCAAACTGGATACAAACGGTACATTACCGGAAAAACTAAATAGCCTTATAAACGACAGTTCTCTCCGACCGGATTTCATAGCAATGGATATTAAGACAAGCCCTTCTAAATACCATGAGAAGCTCAATGCCGGTTGCATTTCTGACCCTGTCATATACGAAACTTCCCTTGCTCAATCAATAAAACTAATATCTTCACTGCCGGCAAATCAAAGGGAATTCAGAACTGTTCTTGTTCCAGAATTAATTCATGAGAAAGAAATAAAAGAAATTGCATCTTTACTTCCAGAAGATGCCAGCTGGCAGTTCGCTCAGTTTAAAAACGAAAACTGTCTTGAACCACTTTATAACTTCCTTAAGCCATATTCTCCTCAAGAAGCTGAAAGGCTCGTTGCATTGGCAAAGTCTTTAATTCCTGGTGCAGCCCTGCGCTAATTAACTCTATATAAATTTTAAGACTATTTTTAAGATATTTTAAAATTACCTATTGACCACTTTTTTAATAACTGATATATTTTAGGAACGTTATGGGGGCATAGTCCAGCTGGTAGAACACCGGACTCATATTCCGTATGTCCTAGGTTCAAGTCCTAGTGCC
>JAZQNJ010000114.1:0-27571 GCA_045627285.1 Treponema sp.
TGTTGACGGTGCAGTTATTGCCGACAAAGCAAAGAACGAAAAGAAAGGTGTTGGTTACAACGCTTACACAGGTGAATGGGTAGACATGATGAAGGCCGGTGTTATTGACCCTGCAAAGGTTACACGCTCAGCCCTCATGAACGCAGCATCTGTAGCAGGAATGCTTCTGACAACAGAATGTGCAATCACAGACATCCCTGAACCTCCAGCTCCAATGCCAGCCGGGGGAGCTCCAGGAATGGGTATGGACTACTAGACTGAGTGAAGCGAGTTTTCGATAGAAAACTCGTGGACTTCGCCGGAGGCGAATGTCCGGAATGTGCTAGTCATACTCAGACGAGTCATTCTTATAAAAAAACAAAAAGCACCACTTAATTCAAGAACGTTGAAAAGGTGTCATTTTCGTGCTCCGGCCCGGGAATCCTTTTTAATGACGCTTCAATGGTGGTGCTTTTTTTTATCTGATATTCATGCCGATTCTAAAGCCAAATGTAAGATAACTGTAGCACAGTGCATTTCTGCTGGGGTAGTGGTGCCCTTTTTGATTTATCTTGCAAAGATTTTTGTCGCTGGAACAGGAGCCCCCTTTTAAAACTCTGTACAGTCTTTTTTCAGAATGTTTGTCCCAGACCCATTCCCACAAGTTCCCTGACATATCATAAATTCCCCACTGATTTGGCTTTTTTAAGCCGCAGCTTTGGGCCTGTTGTCCTGAATTTTTCCTGTACCAGGCAATTTCATCAGGATCATTGCTGCCGGAATATTCCGTGCTCTGTCCGGCTGCTGCAGCAAATTCCCACTCAGCTTCTGTTAAAAGTCTGAATCCGTCAGCTTCTTTGTTCCATTCAACTGGTGCTTTTGTCAGTACAGCAGCACAATGAGGTTCATAGTCCCAGTCATCAGGATTTACAGAACCATCAACGGAGTAAGCAGGAGTTTTTCCAAGAACAAGACTTAATTTGTTGCAGAAAACTATGGTGTCATACCAGCTGATGCTGTCCTGAGGTGGGTTATCTCCATTGCAGAATTTTGCAGGGTTATCTTCGGAATCTATTTCCATTACATAGTTGTAAAGGCTTTGGGGAACTTCTGTAGAAAGAACTGCATAATTGTGGCCGGGGATTGTTATCATCTTAAAGCTTAAATTTGGTTCCGGCAGGCATAATTCAACTGCTTCTGGAAGAAGAACTGGCTCTGGAGGATCAATCACTTCAGCATACAGGGCAGCTGTTTCTATAATTAAGAAGCTATAAAAAAAAGCTTTAAAAATCTTCATGGAAAATATTTTAACAGAAATAATTGTATTGAGATATACCGGAACAGATTATGAAGAAAACGCTGTAACGCCTTGCTATATGAGGAATTATAATTTTTATTTTTCCAGAAGGCATGTCGCCCAGACTTCGACAGCCCGCCTCTGTCCGATGTCCCCAAGTTTTTCACCGGTTTTCGCCTTTACAAAAATCTGATCTTGATTTACTTCAAGAACGGAAGAAATGGACTCTATGACTTTTTGTCTGTGTGGTAGAAATTTTGGTTTTTCCAGTGCAATTACACAGTCAAGATTACCAAGCTTCCACCCTTTTGCCTTAACATCTGCCCAGACAGTTTTTAAAAGTTCTTTTGAATCTGCTCCTTTCCATTTTGGATCCGATGGTGGAAAGTAAGAGCCTATGTCACCAAGACCACTGGCTCCCAGAAGGGCATCGGTAATGGCATGCAAAAGTACATCTCCGTCAGAGTGACCGTCCTCACCTAAATCGCTTTCAATTTCAATTCCACCCAGCATCAGTTTTCTTCCAGATACAAGGGCATGTTTGTCGTAACCAAGACCAGTTCTTATCATTGCACTGTGTTCCTTTGGAAAGTCTATATCTTCTTTGTATGTAATCTTTTTGTTTGAAGGGTTTCCTTTTGTAACTTTAACTTTTCCTCCAGGAACAAAAAGATCCCAGATTTCTGTGTCATCTGTATATTCTCTTCCAGAATCCTGTGCCAGCTGGTGGGCCTTCAGTAGCTGATCAAGATGGAAAACCTGAGGTGTCTGGACTGCAGTAAGAAGGGAACGTATAAGATGTCTTTTGATACAGCCTGATTCATCAAGTTCGTTCTGTGTGTCTACAGGCTGTATTCCTGGAACAGCTGCCCCTGCTTCAAGGGCACCTTTATACGCATCAGCGATAATTTCCTCTGTAACAAAGGGCCTTGCTCCATCGTGAATAAAAACAATGGGATTGGAGTCATTAAAATGTTTCTTGATTTCTTTAAGTGCATTAAAAACCGAAGCTTGCCGGCTGGATCCGCCTGCCACAAAAATAACATCGGAGCTTCGTTCTTTGACAGAGGGATGAGCAAAAAGAGCAGACCTGCATTTTTCTTCAGAATTCTTTAATTCAATGGAATTATTTTGAGAAGGATAGGTTACTGCAATTTTGGAAAAGGGCAGGCTCTGTAAAAAAACTTTGGCGGACGATGATAACACCGTTCCGCCATTCATAGGAAGATATTCCTTTTTTATGCCACCCATGCGGCTGGAGGATCCGGCAGCTACAATAATGAGAGCCAGATCCTCGTGATTTGAATTAGTCGTCATCACCTTCATCGTCGCTGTCGTCAGAATCATCATCTGAGTCATCATCTGAATCGTCATCTGAAGAAGAGCTGAGTTCATCTTCAAATTCGTCATCATCATCATCTTCATCGAGCTGAACGATTTTCTTTTCGTGCATAGGTCCAAGTGGTTCAAGTTTTGCGTGGAGCATAGCTTCAACTTCTTTTGTTGAAAGACCAAGAGCGATTGCAATTTCATCTGTAAGAAGCTTGCGTGCTGTATCGTAAAGTTTGCGTTCCTGAATAGGAAGTTCCTTAACTTTTGAGCGATGATAGAGACATCTTACGATATTTGTAATGTCTTCAATACTGCCTTTTTTAAGAAGGTCAAGGTTCATCTGATAGCGGAGTTTCCAGTCAGATGTTACAGATTCAACCGGTTCACCAAGCATGTCGAGAGCTTTATTTGCAGCTTCTGCTGAAACAATCTTTCTGATACCAAGCTTTTCTGCGTTTGCACATGGAACCATAACAACCATGTCTGAAACTTCAAGGTAAATCTTATAGTAAGGAATTGATTCCTCTCCAACCTTTCTGTCGTAAATCTCACGGACTTCACCGACACCCTGTGAAGGGTAAACTACTTTTTCGTTAACTGAAAATTCTGAACTCATAATAGTATTATACCATAGAAAAAGTAAAATTTCAATTAAAGGATGACAGGGGATTCTTGAAGAAAATGTCAAACAATGCAAAATATGCTTGAATATTCAAAATATTTCCTTTATATTTAGACAACTTCGGCACAGAGGGTGCCGTAAATACAAATTGCGCTTTCTGGCCTTTGTTCAAGACTTGTATCTGTAGGGGCTGTTAAGACGCCTATGGGATACATAATGAACGACTCACTTTTTGATGCTGAAAACATGACAGCAGACTCTATTGCGGAATTCTCCGCAGATTCACAAACAGAAGAAACAGATGCCTCTGAAGAAGAGGAAGATGAAGAAATTTCCTTCGCAGATTTAGGACTTTCAGGTGAAGTACTGGAGGCCATCGAAAAAAAAGGATTCAAAACTCCTTCACCTATTCAAGCCCTTGCAATTCCACGTCTTCTTAACGGGGATGCAAATCTTATAGCAAAAGCCCGTACTGGTACAGGTAAGACAGCTGCTTTTGGTCTTCCTATCGTACAGAATATTCACGAAGAAAGTGATCACGTTCGGGCTCTTGTTCTTGAACCGACCCGTGAACTTGCAATTCAAACCTGTACAGAAATGCAGTCATTTACTTCAGGAAAATTCCCGAGAGTAACTGTTCTCTATGGTGGTGCCAGCTATTCCACACAGATCAAAGACCTTAAAAGAGGATGTGAAATCGTAGTTGGAACACCTGGCCGCATAAAAGACCACCTGGAAAGAGGAACACTTAAACTTGATAAAATCGATTATTTTATTCTGGATGAAGGTGATGAAATGCTTGATATGGGCTTTGTTGATGATATTAAATCAATTTTTGCCCAGGCCAATACAGACAGCCGTATTCTGCTTTTTAGTGCTACAATGCCAAAACCAATTCTTCAGATAGCAGAAGAATTTATGGGAGAGTACGATATTTGTGAAGAAGAAGGTTTTGTTGAAGAACCGCTTCTAATCGATCAAAAGTACTGGTGTGTAAGTGAACGAGACAAGATTGAGGCTCTTGTACGCCTTATCGACATTTCTCCAGATTTTTACGGTCTTGTTTTTACAATGACAAAAAATGATGCTGATATGGTAAGCAGGCTTCTTGATGAACGAGGATACGAAGCAGCCGCTCTCCACGGTGATATTCCACAGGGACAGCGTGAAAAAATACTTGCCCGCTTCCGCAGTCGTAAAACACGAATTCTTGTAGCCACAGATGTAGCTGCCCGTGGTATCGACATTTCAGGACTTTCTCACGTTGTAAACTATAGTCTTCCTTTTGATGCTGCAACTTATGTACATCGCATCGGTCGTACAGGGCGTGCCGGAACTTCTGGAATTGCAGTTACATTTGTCCGACCTGAAGAACGCCGTAAACTGGAGTTCCTTCGCCATAGGGTTCGTGCCGCTGCAAAGGGCGAAATGAAAGAAGAAATTGTTCCTTCCATTCAGCAGGTTCTTGAAGCAAAAAGAAGCCGCATGCTTGATGACCTTAAAATTAAAATCGGCCTTAAAAACAGACCAGCACCAGAACTTTCTATTGAAGCAAAGAAGCCGGTTTATGACAGCGATGAAGTTGTAGCACTTCCTGCAGATGTTGCCGAAGCTTCTGAAGAAACTCCGGCTGACAGTCTTGCTGCAGAGACACAGGAAACAGCCCTGACAAAAGATGCTCCAAAGTTAAAGGAAGCAGGGGAGCTTTATGTAAAAATGGCAGAAGAGCTGTGTAACGGAAACGATGCCCAGGCTGTTCTTGCTGCAATCCTTGAAGTCAGTTACGGAAAATCTCTGGACGAAAGCCATTATGGTAAAGTTCAGACTCAGGGAAAGGGAGCTTCTTCAAATCCTAATCAAAAGCGTATTTACGTACAGCTTGGACGTCGTGACGGATTTAATGCAAAAGCAATAGCTGACTATTTCTCGAGCCTTCTTCATATTCCAGGCCGAATGGTTGACCGTATTGATGTTAGCCAGAACTTTACACTGCTGAGTCTGCCGTCCAGCAATGCTATGAGAGCTCTGGAGCTTTCAAAGAGCCGTAATAATTTGCCTCATATGCACCTGGATTCTAAGGAAACAGATAACTTTGGACCGCGAGGTGGAAGAAGCCGTCGTGGTGGAAGAGATAGAGATAATGGTGACAGAGGCTTTGAAGGCCGGGGAAGAAAAGAACGCGGAGGCCGCTACGATGTTGCAAAAATCGAGGGTGGAAGAGGCGGAAAAGGCCGTGATCGTAAAGCAAACGATGGATTTAAGAATGAACACGGTCGCACACGAGTTCATACAAGTACTAACCGTAATGGAGCCAGTGCTTATAAAAAAACAAACAAAAAGACGGAAATCTTCTAGGCAATAAAAAACGGGATACAAAATGTGAAGTATCCCGTTTTTTTTATGGAAATGTTTATGGAAAGGCAATGCAGCTATTAAATAAATGATTAATATTTGCCCGCCACCTGGTACGGTATGCGAGTATTTTAATATTACCCATCGCTGGAATTCGTATAGGGGAGGCCATGTTAATAAATCAATTGATTTAAAGTCTGACAGGAACTCCCATTTTGTTCAGGTCGTTCTTGATTCCGTTTACAGTGTATCCCATGCTATGAACCATGCTGGCAATGAGAGCGGCATCAGCTTTTCCTTCTTTAAGGACATCTGCAAGGTGCTGCGGAGTTCCGCCCCCCCCAGAAGCAATTACCGGAACACCAACGCTTTCGGCAATCATCTTTGTAAGAGTAACTTCATACCCGTTCTTCATACCATCTGCATCAATGGAGTTCAAAACAATTTCACCAGCACCCAGCTCAACGGCTTTTACGGCCCATTCTCTAGCATCCAGATCAGTTTTGACTCTGCCGCCATTTATGTAAACTCTGTAACCACTTGGAGCTGTAGGATCTTTTGCTGCATCCATACCAAGAACAATGCACTGGTTACCGAATATTCTAGCACCTTCAGTAATGAGTTCAGGATGTTTTACAGCCTGCGAGTTAAGGCTTACTTTTTCAGCACCCGCAAGAATTGTTGAGCGAATGTCTTCAATGGAGCCGATACCGCCACCAACACAGAATGGAATAAATACCTGCTCGGCAACTCTGGAAATCAAGTCCAGAATCGGGCCTCTTCCAGAGGCACTGGCCATAATATCGTAGAATACAAGTTCATCAACCCCCTGATCATAGTACTTTTTAGCCATTTCAACAGGATCACCAATATCAATATTGTTCTGAAACTTAA
Organism: Treponema sp.; assembly: GCA_045627285.1. Classification (GTDB taxonomy): domain Bacteria; phylum Spirochaetota; class Spirochaetia; order Treponematales; family Treponemataceae; genus Treponema_D. Next base: position 6,477 of record JAZQNJ010000114.1, read on the forward strand.
CACCTTTTGTAGTTCTACCGTCTTTAACATCGAGACAGACAATAATCCTTTTCTTTAACATTACCGGTCTCCTTATTTAACGAAATTTTCCAGAATTTTAAGTCCCCATTTGCCGGATTTTTCCGGATGAAACTGGAAGGCAGTAAGACTTCCCTGTTCAACACAGCCAGGAACTTTACAGCCATAATCAGCATAGGCTTTGATTACAGTTTCATCGGAGGGCTGTATAATATATGAATGAACAAAATAAAAATCAGAATGTTCAGGAATCCCCGCCAGAAGCTTTGACCCCCCGTTTGAATATGTCAAATCGTTCCATCCGATTTCAGGGACCTTAAGGCTGCATTCTTTATTATTAGCTTTCCATACATTTGAAAAATGACGGATTGTACCTTTCATAAGTCCAAGACAGTCCACATCTCCTTCTTCAGAATGCTCAAAAATAATCTGAGAACCAAGACAAATTCCAATCATGGGTTTTGATGAAGCGTACCAGTCTTTAAGGAACGAATCATAGCCAGTTTTTTTTAGTTGTTCCATGGCATATTTTGCTTCACCTACACCTGGAAAAATAAGTTTGTCACAGTTTTCCAGGTCAGAAGGATTTTTAGAAAGCACATACTTTGTTCCGATGGACATTAAAGCCCTTTCTACGCTTTTTATGTTACCTGCGTTGTAATCAACAATTCCAATCATAATTCAAATTCTATCGGTGAGAAAAATCTTGGTCAACATAAACGGAGAAAAAAGTTGATGTGAAGATTTTATTTTTTTTTCCGATAATCCTAGTATGAGTGAAATCTTTCCAGTCATTAAAGCTGTATTAATGGACAAAAGAGTGTTAATCTGTGCTTTTGTCTGTGTACTCCTTATGAACTTTGCTTCATATGTCTGCAAATATAAGAAAAAGCCTCCAAAATTACGCATCAAGAAAAGTTCTGCCCCAGTTGCTCCAGCTGTAGAAGAAGGTGGCGAAGACGGCGGCGACGATGGTGGAGCAGATGAAGAATAGCAAGACTTACTTTTCTTCTTGAAATCTTTTTTTCAATATCAAGGCGGCCTTCCCAAAGACCGCCCATTCTTTTTATTTTTCCTTGACTTAAAAGCTGTCCCAGAACATCCTGACAATCTCTGGCATCCCAGCAGTTGATCTTTGTAACAGGTCGTGTTTTATCATTATAGACTTCAGTCATCTGCTGAATTACCTCTTCTCTTGTAAAAAGCCTTCTGTTTTTTTTAATAAAATCAAACATCAACTTTCCATCCCATGCAGTGTAATCCAGTTTTTTCCCGGATCGTTGTGCATCACACACATCACATCCGGAGCAGAAGCACTGTTCTCCGCTGAGGTAATTAAGCATAAATTGTCTGCGGCAGCCTGTAGTATGAGCCAGGCCGCCCATAATCTTTTCCCGGCTGCCCTCTAAAGCCTGTCTGTACTTGATGTCATCGTTATGACTCCATATAAGAACAGATTTTACGTTGTCACCTTTTCGACCGGCCCTTCCTGCCTCCTGAATAAAGTTTTCCATGTGCTCCGGTGCATCCAGGTGTATTACGGTATAAATATTACCTTTGTCCATTCCCATTCCATAAGCACACGTTGCTGCCAGCATTCCATCCTCGGAATCAAAAAACCATTTTTCTACATCATTTTTTTCTGCCTTTGTCATTCCAGCATGGTAAAACTTTGCTTTTCCTTCTCCAAAATATGATGTTAGCAATCTTGCCATGTCTTCAGTCCTGCGTCTTGATGAACAGAAGACAATAAGCGGTTTTCTGAATTCTATGCAGGCTTGTAAAACAGCCTTTTTTTTGGCATAGGCGTACCTGACTTCATAGTGAATATTGGGTCTGTCGCTGGCTGCCTGCACATAGTGAGCGGAGCCCTGAAAAAGGACTTCCGCCACTCTGGACAGTACAGGAGGACTTGCTGTGGCAGTAAAAGCTGTAATCACAGGGACTTTAAGGTCCTGCAGAATTTTACCAAGAGTAAGATAAGCCGGTCTAAATGAATCACCCCATTCAGACACACAGTGTGCCTCGTCTATTGCAACATGAGAAATACCGCAGGTTGACAGTTTTTCTACCAGTTTCCTGTTCTGCAGCACTTCCGGATTTGCCAGAATCACCCGAGCTTCTCCTGACTCCAGCTTTTGGAAATTGCTCTGTCTTTCCTCATCACTCTGCCCACCCTTGAAAATGACACACTTCAGGTTGCCTTCTTCCATACGTCGCTGCTGATCCGCCATCAAAGCAAGCAAAGGATAAAGTACCAGGGTGGGCCCCTTCAAAAGCAAAGCCGGAGTCAGAAAACACAATGACTTTCCCGCACCAGTCGGCAATAAAACAATCTGTCTTCCTCTACAAATTTCATCATCCCTTTCACTTCCATTCAGTTCGCCGTTTTCAGCGGCCTTTGCACTGTCCAGAATATTCGAAACAACAAGTCTCTGCCATGGAAACAAATATTTTATACCAAACGCCTTTCTCGCAGCCTTAACCGCCTCATCTTCAACAAAGGTTTGGTCTGCATCAAAGCTCTGGGCCGGATAATCTTCGCCTTCCACAAAAAGCGTTTCCGCCATAAATCAGCCTCCATAATTTATATTGTTTGCGAATATAAAAAAGTGACAAAAAATTCGGATTTTTTTTTATTTTTTTTGGAGCAAAATTAACCTGAAGACGAACCTTACGGAATTTTCGCTGTATCCCGCTTTTCGGGGTTTCATTGCTTCGCAACGCACAGCGCCCCTTCAATCGGGACTGCATCTGATTTCAATGCGTATATGAGGACATAAAAAAAAGACCGGCAGCAAAACTGTCGGTCTGTGTTAATTCACAATAAAACTACTGACGGCTCATTGTTCTTGTATCAACAATGCGTTTCATATCAACAATATTGTTTACAACAATATTTGTTTCGAAAACTTCAATCTTTCGGCTTCCTACAAAGCGGTTGATTTCATCTCTTGTGGCATCCAATGAAAGTCCTGCCCAGTGAGCTACGTCCTGAATTGTAACGTTAAAGCGTCGCTGACGGTCATTTGGATTTACAGCAGGATTCATTTCATCCAGCATGCAGAATACATCAGCTATACGTGCCTGATAATCAGAAATAACAAGAATCTTGAATCTGCGTTTCTGGTCGTAAATTCTCTTACAGAAAAGTTTAAGGATGTTAAGGGCAATCTGAGGATTACCCATAATAAGTATTTCAAAATTAGCTTTGTTGAATTCAAGACACTGAACAGAACCTGCGGCAACACATGTTGCAGAACGAGGTGAGTTGTCAAGAATGGCCATTTCACCAAAGAATTCACCTGGCTTAAGGATATCCAGATTTTTCTTCTGTCCGTTAACGCATTTTACAAGCTGTACATCACCGCTTTGAATAAGATAGAAGCAGTCACCAGGTTCAAATTCAGTAATAATTACCTGACCAGGTTCGTACTTCTTTGCAAAACGGCTGAAGGCAGGAAGTTCAAAAAGCTTAAGGGCATTGTCTTTTGTTGAAGCATCAAAATTTGGATCAAGACTCATAGCCTGACTGGCCTTCTGTGCTCTGGCATTGGCTGTTGTGTACATTTTTGCAACAGCTTCTTTATTTGATGCAGTTGGATATCTTTTAAGGTAATTGAGACATACATCAGCACAGCTTCTCCAGCTTTCATCATCATAAAAGGCTTGGGCAACACTCATCATTCCTGACTGCTGGTTAATATCAACACCCTTGTTCAGGATTTCTTCTGTTTTCTTGTGAATCTGTCTGAGCTGATTTGAGAATACACGAAGCATTTTCATGATTACAGCTTTATTTGAACTGAAAAGACTTTCGAATTCCTGAACTGTCATTGAAACACAAACGGAATCCATAAGAACTGTAGCAGTTTCTTCACGAGGAAAGTGACCGAGAGCTGATTTTACGCCAAAAAATTCACCTGTTTTAATCTGTTCTGTAACAGGCATGTTAGTTTCAACGTCAGTTGTGGAAATAACTACACATCCCTTCTGAAGGATATATACTCTTTCATCTCTGTCGCCTGCAAAGTAAATGATTGAACCTTTTGAATAATTTACTACTTTTGGCATAATTTTCCTCGTATTTTAAAATATAACTCAAAAATTACAATTATCTTCACATTATACCATAAAATTTCCAAATATGCTATATTTTTTCTATGATAGATTTACACAGCCATTCATCAGCATCAGATGGAATTTTATCTCCTGCCGATTCTGCCAGATATGCTGCCGAAAAAAATTTAACTGTCTGGGCTCTTACAGATCACGATACAACAGACGGCCTTTCAGACGCGGCAAAAGTTTGCCTTGAAACTGGTGTAAATTTTATTCCAGGTATAGAAATAAACATTTCCTGGCCAACAGGGGAATTTCATCTTCTTGGGCTGGGGCTTCGCCGATGTAGTGATGAATTGAAATCTGTTATTGAATATCTTACAGAAGACCGTCGTACCAGGAACCTGCAAATAGTAGAAAAAATGAATAATGATGGTTTTAAATGTACTTTGCAGGAAATTGAGGACTGTTTTACAGCTAGCCAGATTGGTCGTCCTCACTTTGCAGATTTTCTTGTAAAAAAAGGTGTAGTTAAGAACAGGCAGGAGGCCTTTAACAGGTATCTTGCAAAAGGAAAATCCTGGTACACAAGTCACAATGGAGAAGATCTGGAGACAGCAGTGGAAGCAATAAAAACTTCTGGCGGTGTTCCTGTCCTGGCTCATCCCATGTCACTTTATGTCAGCTGGGGAAAAATGGAAGAAGTGCTGGAACGAATCAGAAACATGGGCGTAATGGGACTTGAAGCATTTCATCCAGGAGCCAGAACTTCAGAATGTTTTCGTCTGGAGGAGGTCGCTCGTAAGCTGGGCATGATTGTTACTGCAGGCAGCGACTTTCATGGTAAGGGCGTAAGGGCAGACAGGCATCTTGGAAAAACCTGTGGAGATAAAAAAATTGACAATAGATTCTGGGAAGAAGAACTTCGGCCTGTTCTGGGTATGGATTTTGATTATAAAGCTACAGAATGGTTAAAATAACAAAAAGTTATATTTAGATTTTGAAAAAATTTTCATTTAAGACTCAATAACAATGTGAGGTTTTTTCATGAACATTTTTTCTTTTTCACCCTTTGGTTATGAAGGGTCCCTTGTTACAGTGGAAGTTGATCTTCGCCGGGGAATTCCAGCTGTAGATGTAGTAGGTCTGGCAGACGGTGCTGTTAAAGAAAGCCGGGAGCGTATGAGGTCTGCAATCAGAAATTCCGGCTATGAATTTCCCCTGGAAAGAGTGTTAATCAGTCTTTCTCCCGCAGATCTAAAAAAAGAAGGGGCAGGCTTTGATCTGGCCATAGCTCTGGCGGTTCTTGATGCCAGTAAAAATCTTGAAGCATCAGAAAAAAATCAGGAACTGCCGTCCTCTGAAAATATCCTTGTAATGGGAGAACTGGAACTTTCGGGGCAGCTTCGTCCTGTAAAGGGAGTACACGGAGCAGTTTCTACAGCCATGGCCGCCGGGATTACAAGATGTATTGTTTCCAGTCAGAACGGAGATGAAGCCAGGGAGGTTTCCGGCATGAAGGTTTTTGCGGCTTCTGATTTACGGTCAGCTTTTGAAGCTATGTACGATTCCAGCCTTTTTACTGCAGGGCTAAACAACAGAGAAGACAATTATCTTCCAGAAGGTGCTGTGTGTGTAGAAGGCGTGTATTTTCCTTCTGAAAGTCCCGAAATGGATTTTGGGGCAATAAAAGGGCAAACCCGCCTTATCAGGGGACTTCAGATTGCTGCTGCGGGAGGGCATAATCTTCTTGCCTTTGGACCTCCGGGCTGTGGTAAAACCTTATCCATTCAAAAATTTCCGGCACTTCAGCCGCTTTTAACAATTGAGGAAGCTCAAAGTGTAACAAGAATTCATTCTCTTGCCGGGCTTCTTTCTCCCAGTCAGCCTGTAATCCGGAAAAAGCCATTCAGAATGCCTCATCAGACTGCGTCCATCGAAGGAATCTGTGGCGGTGGTCCTGGATGTCGTCCTGGAGAAATTTCTCTTGCACACAATGGGGTGCTCTTTCTTGATGAGGGAGCCGAATTTAAGACAAGTGTTCTTCAGATGCTGCGTGTTCCCCTGGAGAGTGGAAAGGTTACTTTAAGCAGGGCTGGGCGATCTACGGTTTATCCTGCAGACTTCCAGTTTATGATGGCAACAAATCCTTGTCCCTGTGGAAACTTCGGGGTAGAAGGAAAACTGTGTCTTTGCAGTGCCCGGTCTGTGGAGATGTACTGGAAGAAATTCAGCGGCCCTCTTCTGGATAGAATTGAAATCAGGGTGCCCGTAAATGTAGAAAACGAGGCAGTGGAAGAGAACAGTTCTCTTCATTCAACAGAACAGCTTCGTATACCTGTTGCAAGGGCTGTAAAATGCCAGCGGCGTCGTGGAAAGAAAAATGCAAAACTGACACCTCAGGATTTACTGGTGTACTGCAAATTAAACAGTGAAGCCTCGGATTATCTGAATCAGCAGTCAGTAAAACGGGATTTCAGTCAGAGGGCTGTAAGCGGATGCCTGAAGCTGGCCAGGACAATTGCGGATATGGAAGAGCAGGAAGACATTCAGATAAAACACCTGCAGGAGGCCGTAAGTTTTCGACAGGATGCAGGACCATTGACATGTCTTGATATTTAACAGAGTGGGCTTTATGGAATTTTTATAACTTCAACAAAAAAGGGAACCTGCTTTTATGCAGATTCCCCTGATTTACCGAAGAAGAGACTTGAACTCTTACGCAGTTGCCCGCAGCAGATTTTGAGTCTGCAGTGTCTACCGTTCCACCACTTCGGCGTCTTCTAAAATAATAACAAAAAACTCGATATTTGTGCAAGGGTGCAAGACATTTTCAATTTCTGATACTATTGAGGGGGGGCTAATAAGTAAAGACCATAGCGGACATTGAACCTGCCGAAATGACTATTGCACTAATTATGGTGGTTACTGCGTGCCTATTCGGGGCGACAAGTGGTATCCTGAGCCTGTCTAAGGACACAACTACCGTAGGTTGAACTTCTAGGACAGTCCTTGTCGAGTTTAAAGCCTTGAAATTGCAAGGCTTAAAGCATCGCATTTATAAAGTTGTCTCTAAAAATTGCAATTTTTAGAGATTCCCTATTGTTAAGGAAAATATGGCAGAAAATTTTACAGGGTGTACACCGGAGTATGTGTTAAAGAAAGTTTTCGGGTACGATTCATTCAGATTTTTACAGAAAGATATAATCACTAATGTATTAAAAGGACAGGATACCCTGGCAATTATGCCTACAGGCGGGGGAAAATCTCTCTGCTATCAGATACCTGCACTGATTTTCGACGGACTTACCGTTGTTGTTTCACCATTGATTTCTCTAATGCAGGATCAGGTTGACAGCTTAAATGCTGCAGGCGTAAATGCAGTTTTTCTTAACAGCACAGTGGAGTGGGATAATTATCTTGAGTCAATGAATTCCATACGCAGTGGAAAAACAAAAATTCTTTATGTGTCTCCTGAAGGTCTCAGCTCCATGAAAATCAGGGAACTCTTAAACGATGTTCGTGTAAAAGTTAGCTGTATCACAATTGATGAGGCTCACTGTGTCAGTGAATGGGGCCATGATTTTCGTCCTGAATTCATGGAAATTTCCTCTGTCCGCCGTCAGTTTCCTGGTGCAGTCTGTCTTGCCCTTACGGCTACTGCTACAACACAGGTTCGTCAGGATATTGCATCAAACCTTGCACTAAAAAATCCTCAGGTTCTTGTTTCAAGTTTTGACAGGCCAAATATTTTTCTCAATGTCAGGCAGAAAACTGACAGTCTCTCCCAGGTAATTGATTGCATAAAGCATCATTGGGATGAAAGTGGAATTATTTATTGCTTCAGCCGGCGGCAGGTAGATACTCTTACGGATACGCTGCAGAGACTGGGATATTCGGCACTGAATTATCATGCAGGACTTTCAGATGAAGAACGTAAAAATCATCAGACACAGTTTATCAGAGACCAGGTTCAGATAATGGTTGCTACGCTGGCCTTTGGTATGGGAATCGATAAGCCTAATGTTCGCTTTGTAATCCATTATGATCTTCCAAAATCTCTGGAACAGTATTATCAGGAAATTGGTCGTGCAGGGCGTGATGGTCTTCCTTCGGAGGCTCTTCTCCTTTATTCGGGAGGGGATGTCTTTAAAATCAGAAGGTTTTTTACAGATGCGGCTGATCCAGAAAAATCAGAGAGGCTGCTTCAATCCATGGTTAATTATGGCTCTTCTACTGTTTGCCGCCGCCGTTTATTACTGTCATATTTCGGTGAATCTCTGTCATCAGACAATTCTGCCTGCTGTGATATCTGCTCAACAGGGGCAGTTCCTCTTGCAGATATGACGATTCCATGTCAGAAACTTATGAGCTGTATTATCAGAACAAATTCCCGTTATGGTACCTCTTATGTAATTGAAGTACTTACCGGTTCCCACAGCAGGCGAATTCTGGAAAACGGGCATAATATGATTTCCACCTGGGGAATTGGGCGGGAACTTAATAAACATCAGTGGACAGCACTAGCAGGCCTTTTAATACAGGAAGGTTATCTTGTAAAAAGTGGAGACTACAATGTCCTTATGATGACTAAAAAAGGTCTGGACGCATTAAAGTGCAGGGATAAGATAGAACTTCATTTTAATGTATTAGAAAACTCATCGAGAGACATCAATCTGGAAGCTGAAGGTGTATTTACTCCTGCTGGCAGAGGAAGTTCCGGGGCCAGTGGAGGAATGTTGTTTCCAAAACCGGCTGTAAAAGGAAAACAAAAAAAGCTTAAAGCTGGATTTATTTTGCAGAAAAACCGCCCCTCAGATATTCTGGAACAGGATGAATCAGGAAAAGCAGTTGCTGCGGCGCTAAAAAAATGGCGTAAAGCAAAAGCCGATGAGATGAATGTGCCGCCATATATAATTTTTGGTGACAGAACTCTTTCTGATATTGCAATAAAAAAGCCCCGCAATGTGGCGGAGCTTATGACATGTTATGGAATCGGAGAAAATAAAGCCGAAAAGTTTGGTGAAGATATTATCTCCGTTATAAACAGAATCTAGAACAGTCTGCGGGCTTCTACGTAGAATCTCTTTTCGCTGGCTTCTCCCATTGAGAAAGATTTTCTTGGCAGTGGTCCACGTCCATTGATTGTTGCGAAGAAGCTGTCTTTTGCAATTGGCGGTAAAAGTATACCTGTATTGCTTTCAGTCTTTCCAAGTTCAATTACTTCCTCTGAACCGTGGATGTAGTCAATTTGTTCCTTCTCAGCGTTCTTTGATGTCATATATTCATCAATGGCCGGCTGAAGGGCTGCAATTGCCAGATCAGTAATTTTTGTCTGAAGCATTTTGTATGTTGTTTTACCGTCTTTTGTAAAGATAAAGCCATAGCGGGCACCTGAAGCATTTTTGTCTGCAACAGTCTTTTCCAGGGAAGCTGAATCAGCAAAATCCAGTACATCTCCTTCAAGCTTATTTGCCACAAATGACAGTAGATCTTCGCTGTTCAGCTTGAAGAGAACTCTGTGTATAGGTTCAAATGTAAGTCCCTCATCATAAATGTTTACGATTTCAACAAGGGCGTATCTTACAGGAGAGTCTGAAGGAAGTTTTGACTTGTTTTCTTCCCAGACAGCTTTGGCAGTTGCCAGAGAATGGTTACCGTCACCTACAGCAAAAAGGAATGTATCTCCGTTTGCATCAGTTCCGTTCTCAGCAAGATCAGAAAGTGCATCTTCCATCAGCTTTTCTGCTTCAGGACCCTTTACTGCCCAGCCGGTAATGTGACCGGAATTCTGCATCAGGTCACCATCGTATACAGGTGCGTTTTTCTTTGAAAGTTTTCCTGCTCCACCAACAAGAGCATCTGCCGGGTCGTTTGCAAGAAGCATGATGTGAGGGAGTTCAAGACTTGCACCGTTGCGAATTTTCATGCGTGGTGGAATGCGCTCCGGAACAGTTGCTTCTGTAGCCCTGATTAAAGCTTTTGAATCTGGTTTCCATTCATATTTATCAAGGTCTACACACAGTACAAGACCTTTGCGTGTGCGTCCGTAAGCAGTTTTTCGTTCGATGTAGATACATTCTTCTGCAGCAGGAGCAAAAACACCTCCTTCAATGTAGGACTTCATCTGTAATTGAATATTTTCGATGCGCTTATCTTTGTCATTTCCCCCGAGATATACTTCAGGAAAAATCAGATTAAGTGTAGAAGGTCTTCCTTCTGAAAGTTCACCGGCTTTTTTCCAGTAAGCCAGGTCCTGTGTATACTGATCACAGGCAATAACCGACCATGTTGATAAATCAATGTTCTGAGGTAAAAGAATTTCTGGAATAGAAACTCCATATTTTGCAAATGCTTTCATAATCAATAAGTTTAACGAAATTCAAAAGATGTGTATATCATGGGAATAATTGTTTGTGTTTTAGTGTATAATGCAGTTGATGGCAGATGGAATTTCCCTTGGATTACAGCAAAAAACTTCTCAACAGCAGACTCAGGTTCAGCGGCAGTCATTAAAATTGAGCCAGCAGCAGATGCTGTCCGTAAAACTTCTTGCCATGGGTACAGCCGATCTTCGTCGGGAAATCTATGATACTGTAGAGAAAAACCCGGCACTTGAAATTCTTCGTGATAATTTTTCAGAGGGAGATAATTCATCAGTCAATTCCAGTGCCAGAATTTCAGAAAAAGTCTCGGCGGCAGGGCAGAAAGCCAGTGATGCTTTCCAAAAAGCACTGGAAGCTGTACCAGACAACAGAGACTCCCTTCAGGATCATCTTCTGATGCAGCTTTCAGCCATGAATCTTCCTCCGGAACAATATAATCTTGGAAAGGAGCTGATTTTTAATCTGGATACAAACGGATATCACGTTCTGGCCCCAGTCTCACTTCTGGACAAAGATAATCCTGTTCATACACAGACCTTTCTGGAAGAAACTATTTCAATTATCAATCAGCTGGAACCAGTTGGAACTTGCTGCCGTAATCAGTTTGAAAGTCTTTTTGTTCAGGCAAAGTATCGGGGGGATGCACCGGCTCCGCTTCTTTTCCTTCTGGACGGTCATTTTGATTTCCTTAATCCTCCAAAGCCAGAAAAAGTTCTAAAAAAGATCAATGAATACAAAACCTCACATCTTACAGATATCCTTACTCATCAGAAACTGGACTTTACCCTGGAGCAGATTGAAGCTTCAATTGAATACCTTAAAAACCTGGAGCTCTATCCTGCCAGGGAATTTTCATCTTCGGAAAATTATTATGTAGCACCTGATGTTTATGTGGAAGAAGATATGGACAATAACCTGCTGAAGGTCCGTATTAATGACGAAACCATTCCTGTTTTGAAGATTGATGATGAATTCAGTCAGCTGGCAGGAGAAAGAACACGGATTACAAAATCCACTGAAGAGTCTGAGAAAAAACGGGCTGAACACAGGTTTGTGGTGGAGTCTGTAAGAAGTGCCTCTGATTTTATTGACAGTGTAAAGTTCCGTCAGAATACACTTCTCGAAGCCTGCCGTCATATTGTCGCATTTCAGAAGGATTTTTTCTTCAAAGGACCATTATATCTTAAACCCCTCCGCAGAAAGGATATAGCAGAATTAACAGGAGTAAGCGAAGCTACCATAAGCCGCATGGCAAAGGATAAATACCTTAAATGCAGTCAGGGGCTTTTTGACATCGGATACTTTTTTACAAGCTCTGTTATGGAAGCCGGCGAAGGAAAACCTCAGTCATCACCGGAACAACAGATTCCGTCGGATGGAGCGGGTGCTGTCTCACAGGCATCAGTCCTCGCACTTCTGAAGGATATTCTCAGTCAGCACAAAAATGACAAAAAACCTCTCAGTGACCAGAAACTGTCTGACATGCTGGCGGAAAAAGGCATAAAAATCGCAAGACGCACTGTGGCTAAATATCGTGCCAGACTAAATATTGAGTCCTCTTATAACAGATAATAAATTTGTCTATACGGATTTTCCATATTATACTTAAGGCATGGAGAGGAAGAAATCTTCCTGTTTATCCGGTAATTGTCTTACACAAAAGGAGGAATGATTATGACAAAGAATGTATCAGCAGTAGGTTTTGAATTAGACCAGAAGCAGTCAGACATGATTGAAAAAAAACTGGACCGCGTTAAATATGCAGAAGACCTGATAGTGGATCTTACAGTTCGTGTAAAAAGAGAAAAACAGTATCACTTTGAAGCAACTGCTAACTTCCGATGGGGCTCACAGGCTCACGTAAGTGCAGAAGATTTTGACTTTGGAGCTTCCCTTAATAAAATGATGGATACTCTTGATGTAAAAATCAAAAAAGAAAAAGATAAAATTCAGGAAAAGTAATTTTCTTTATTCAATAAGAGAAAAGGTCTGAAATCTTCTGTTTTTGAAGTATTCTTCATTTTGCAGCAGGTTTTCAGGCTTTTTTTTTGAAAATTATGTTCTTTCTCTTGTATGGGTAACTTTTTGAATGTATAGTATTATTGTATGGCAGATAAACCCTTAACTGTTCTGGATCTTCTCGATATGGACCTTAAAGGTCATAATTCCCTTAATCTTCACTGTATTGCAGGTAGAAAGGGGCTTACCAGAACTATCACTGTTCCAAATATCAACAGGCCTGGACTTGAACTCTCTGGTTTTTATGATTCATTTGCCTTTGAGCGTGTTCAGATTTTTGGTCGCGGAGAAACAGCTTACGTAGAAAAACTCGTTTCAGAAGAAAAGTATGATACTGTAGAAAAGCTTTTTTCCTACAATATTCCATGTGCCGTTTTTACATTAAACCTTGTTCCTCCTGCCCGTTTTATTGAAATCGCAGAAAAAAGCGGCTGTGCAATTCTGCAGACAGATCTTGAATCTTCAGAATTTTCTACAAGACTGTTACGCATTTTTTCAAATATTTTTGCACCTAAAAAAACACTCCATGGTGTTCTTGTTGAAGTATATGGTGTTGGAATTCTTTTGACAGGTCATTCAGGTGTAGGTAAGTCTGAGTGTGCACTGGAACTTGTTGAACGCGGCCATCGTCTCGTTGCTGACGATATCGTAGAAATCCGCTGTGTAAACGGAAACTCGGCCCTTGGACAGGGTGCTAATACACTCATCAGTCACCACATGGAAATCCGCGGGCTTGGAATTATCAATGTTTCCCAGCTGTATGGTGTTGGTTCCATCCGGGAACAGAAAGAAGTTCAGCTGATTATCAAGCTGGAAGAATGGGATCAGAACAAGATTTATGACCGCATTGGTACTGACGAGCAGGTAACAGATTTGCTTGGAGTAAAAGTTCCAACTATCGAAATTCCTGTTAAACCAGGGCGTAACCTGCCAATCATTATTGAAGCGGCAGCAATGAATGAAAGACTAAAATATATGGGTTATAATTCAGCCCGTGATTTTAATCAGAATATCTTAAAATGGATTGAATCAGGAGAAGCTCAGGCTGCTTACTACGGCAGTGATGACTCTTACTAAAAACAATACGGAGTTTTTATATGACAGAAAAGATTTTAACAGTTCGTAACCGTGCAGGTATTCATGCCCGTCCAGCAGCTCTTATTGCTCAGACTGCAAATAAATTCAGCTGCGAAGTTATCATGATTAAAGATGATGCAGAAGTTAATGCAAAATCAATCATGGGAGTAATTACAATGGCTGCCGGCTATAATACAAATATTACTCTCAAAACAGATGGTGCTGATGAAATTCAGTGTGCTGATGCAATTGTTCAGCTTTTTGAAAGCAAATTCGAAGAGGAGTAATTCATGCGGGATATTACTGACAGACAGAAAGAAGTTTTGTCTTTTATCTCCAGTTATACAAAAGATAATTCCTGTCCGCCAACTGTTCGTGAAATCAGTGATTATTTTAAAATTTCTCTTCGTGCGGTACAGGATCATATAGCTGCTCTTCAGAAGAAAGGTTTTATTTCAATTAAGCCAAAAAGCTCACGGTCAATCAGAGTTCTTCAGGATGAACCTTTTGAAAAAGAAACTTTTGTGGGGAAGGTTCCTGTTCTGGGTACCGTAGCTGCCGGAAAGCCTCTTCTTTCAGAAGAAAATCTTGATGGATATGTTAACCTTACAGAGCCTTTTGTCCGTCCAGGCAGAAGTTATTTTGCACTTCGAGTTCGTGGTACCAGTATGATTAATGCAGGAATTCTGGAGGGAGATTTAGCTATCGTTGAGCAGGCCAATTCTGCTGTAGATGGACAGATTGTCGTTGCCGTTATTGACGATGCAATTACATTAAAAAGATATTACCGGGAAGCAGACAGAGTAAAGCTGCAGCCTGAAAATCCTGCATTCCAGCCCATATATTGTCGTGATGTTCGCATTGTAGGAATTCTCTCAAATATCGTTCGTACATATTAGGTTCATAGAGTTTTATGCCCCTTCCACTATATCTCTACACAGGTCCTGAGGCCGGTGAAAAAGCAGATCAGATAGCATTGTTAAAAGAAGCTCTAAAGAAAAAATTCGGCTCCATGGATGAGTCTGTTTACTATGGTACAGATGTTGATATCAGTGAAGTTACAACACAACTGTTGACGGAATCCCTTTTTACAGCTGCAACATGTGTCGTAATTAAAAATGCCGAATTAATCAAAGACAAAAAGGATGTTGATTTACTGGGGCAGTGGGTTGAAACTGCAGAAAAAAATAAATCAGAAAACAACATGCTTATTCTTGTTTCAGAAGAGATAAAAGTAGATTCGAAACTGGAAAAGCTTGTTCCTCCCTCAAACAAAAAAGTGTTCTGGGAGATGTTTGAAGACCGCAAGGAACAGTGGCTTTATAATTTTTTCAAGAAAAACGGGCTGGGATTAACTCCTGACAGTGCAGAAGCAATTCTCGAAATGGTCGAAAATAATACAGAAGCCCTTCGTAACGAATGCAGCCGCTTTTTTTATTGCTTTCCTGCCGGCCATCAGGTTACTTTGTCAGAAGTTGAGCAGATATTATCTCACAACAAGGAAGAAACGGCTTTTACTCTTTTTGATGCAATGATAGAGTCGGGTACACCACAGATGCGTCTTGAAACCTGTCTTAATATACTTCAGAAACTGATGATGTCATCAGAAAATGGTGCTCCTCCTGCCATAATTGCAGGGCTGGTGTTCTGTTTTAGGAAACTTTCTTTATGGCAGTCTGTTCATGCAGGAGGAAAAGCTCCATCTGACATTGAGTTAAAAAAATATGGTTTTGCTTCAAAGCCCGCTCAAAAGCAATATGCCAGAGCCTCAAGAGTCTGGAATGCAGGCCAGGTAACAGCGATTATTGCTCTTCTTGCAAAGACTGATGTGGAATGCCGCTCCATGGGAACTGCTTTCTGGACAACACAGATGAACCTTATGCTTTACGAAATTATCATTAAAAACGGAGCATACTGTTCAAAATACGAAACTGACCTCTAGTTGATTTCAATTGAGTTCAGGAATTCTTTCAGAGCTTTCAATTCATCTCCTGTAAGAGAAAGACCTTTTCCCATTTTCTGATGGTCTGGAGCCCACGGTCGTATGTCGTATTTTGCAGGACGACCGCCCCAGCTGATTTTGTTGATTTCTGTAGTCCACCCTGATTTAGATGTGGAAATTACACCTAATGCCTCGACGATATCATAAGAAAAATCATCTGCCATATACATCTCCTGTAAAAGTCAGCCAACAGATTCTGTGATTTGAGAGTGACTTTTTAGTTTTAATCTTCTTTTCTTTATACTACATGGAGTAATTGTAGATATTATAGTTTATCTTTTTTAAATCGTCATTTTAAAAACCATTTTACTTTTGTTAAGGTTGCTCACATCAGGTTTCTTAATTATAATTTATAGTGTATATCCATCACAAAAATGGGGGGAAAAGTGAAAAAAAATGTATTTGCACTCTCATGTGCACTTGCAGCTCTTTTTATGGTATCCTGCGGCTCAACTAAAGCTGCTGTTGCAGAACCAGAATTAAAAGATGCTGTAGAAGAAATTAAAGAAGATGTTAAGGAAACCGTAGAAGAGGTTGCCGATTTTTCTGCTGCAAATACAGCTCTTATGACTGCTGTTGAAGCTTCTAGGCAGAAGGCTGTTGCTTCAGGTGCTGAAAAATATTATCCGGAGGGATTTTCTGCTGCAGATGCAGAACTTGACTCTCTCAAAAAGAACATCGAAGAAAATTCAATAAAAGACTATTCTGTTCAGCTTAAAGATTTAAAGGATCGGTATGACTCACTTGCAGCTGCAAGCCAGGCTCAGGCTCTTAAAGAAAAAGCTGATTCCATGAATCTTTCTGACGTTGACAAGACTGCCGCTGAAGCCGGAAATAAAGCTCTTGAAGAATATGCTGCTCTTGGAACATCTGCCAGCGGTGCAGATCTTCTCGCAAAAGCAAATGCTGCTCTTGCTGCATATAATGATGTTGTAAATAAGGGGCTTAAAGCAAATGCTGCCCGTGAGCGTGGTGCTGCTCTTGAAGCTAAAAGACTTGCAGACAGTGTAAAGGCTGGGGTTGCTCAGAAAGATGCTTACGGTGCTGCATCAGAAACATTTAAAAAAGCCGATTCGTCATACGTTACCGCAGACATCGAAGGTGCGTATAACGGATATAAATCAGCTAAAGAATCATTTAACGCTCTCTATGAGTCGATTGCCGCTAAACGTGCTGCAGCTCAGGCTCTTATTGATGCTGCAAAACAGAGAGTAGCAGATTCTGCAAACTATGCAGAAGAAGCTGATACAATCGCTCCACTTACAGAAGAAATTGCCGGAATTGAAAAAGAAGATGCAGTTCTTCTGGAAGAGGACCAGTTTGCAAATCCAGAAGAAGCAGTTATCAATCTTGAAGAAGGTCTGACTGCTAAAGCTGCAGAAAAAGTTGCAGAAACAGCAATTGCTGCAGAAGAAGCTGTAACAAATGCAATCGACAACGGGGAGGCTAAATAATGAAAAAGGTTATTTCGCTTGTTGCATTATTCCTTTCAGTATCACTGGTTTTCGCAGTGAGCTATAAAAATAATACTTATCAGAAAAAAGCTGATGAATATACAAAAAAAGCACAGGCTGCCCTTGATGCCGGTGATTATGTTCTTGCAGAAGATTATGCAAAAAAAGCAGAAGAAAATGCTGCACTTTCAGAAGCTTTTATAAAAAAGATGCTTGCAAAATCAGACGCTGATTCTGCAATGAAAGCAGCTTCTCAGAAGCTGGATTATGCAAAATCAATCAATGCTGACAGAAACTTCCCAATGGCATTCACTGCTGCTCAGAAGGCCTATGCTACTGCAGATGATGCATATAAAACTGAAGATTATGTAACAGCTTCTGCCTATGCAAAGCAGGTGCTTGATGCCCTTGCTGATATAAAAGAAATTACTCCTCTTCCACAATTCTATATTGTACGTCCATGGGAAGAAACAAAAGATTGTTACTGGAACATTTCCGGTCGTTCTTACGTTTATGACAATCCTTTGTTGTGGGAAAATCTTTATCAGGCTAACAAAGCAAATATGCCTAAACCTAACGATCCTAACCTGATCATGCCGGGCATGAAGATGGAAATCCCTAGTATTACTGGAGAATACCGCGAAGGTGTTTACAACCCGTCTAAAAAATATGACGGATATTCTGCCAGCAGATAGCCTTTAATTTAATTAAGGAAAGAGACTGTCTTTGTTGAAGTTTTTAGCGAACTTCTGAGACAGTCTTTTTTTTGTTTAATGATTTTCTGAATATTGCCTGTACATCATCAAAGCTGAGCCCATCAGTGCATGAGGCATTTCATCAGAGCCCATTCTGGCGAATACTTCCTGTTTTTTCATTTTGAAGCAGTTCAAAAATTCATCTGAATCCAGTTTTTGTTTTCCTGAATCCTTCAGATTCCATGCGGCAAAAAAATGGACATGGTTTCCCATAAAAGCGGGGTTTGGATTCATCTTTCCCAGGTAGACAAGTTTTTCTGCAGAGCAGCCTGTTTCTTCTAAAAGTTCCCGCCTTGCACCTTCTTCCGGAGATTCTCCGTCATCTATTACACCGCCTGGAAACTCAATACTTAGTGCTTTTTCTCCATGACGCCACTGTTTTACCATAAGAAAGCAGTCTTCAACAGAAGGAATAACAATTACCCAGTCCCTGGAATCTATTACAATGTATTTTCCCTGGAGCCCGCTGGAGGCAGTGCATAAGCTCTCGTTGATTGTTGCAATGGGAGTTTTTAAGATTTCTGTTTTTGAATTTTCAATCCATTTTAATTGATTGTCTTTTAATTGATTTTTCATTTCTTTACCTATAAAATTATTATAACAACAAAACCGGGAGGTTTATATGGCTGTTATTACTGTTTCACGACAATCAGGTGCTCTTGGTGATGAAGTATGTTCGCTTGTTGCAAAGAAATTGAACTACCGCTTTGTGGACAGAAAAGAAATTGAAAGTCGAATTATTCAGCTAGGCTTTCCTGAAGAAAAACTTCATAAATATGACGAAAAAATCCCCGGTTTCTTTGCATCTCTTTCAAAAGACAGAGATGAATATCTTGATTATCTCCAGACTTCTATTCTGGAAGCAGCAGAAGATAATAATTGTGTTATAGTCGGACGCGGCTCTTTTATCATTCTAAGCGAACTTGAAAACCATCTCTCATTCAGAATCATTTCTTCACAAAAAGATCGAATCCACCGCATTATGAGCGAAAAGGATCTTGGTCCGGATGCAGATTTAAAGCGAGAAGAAAAACTTGCATTAAAGGAACTGGAAAAATCTGATAAGCAGAGACTTGGTTTTCACAAGAGTTTTTTTAATTATAAGACAGATGATCCGGCTCTTTATCATGCAGTTTTAAATACAAGCCAGTTTTCAATAGAAGCTGCTGCTGCTTCAATTGCCGGTACTGTAGCTGCTGCAATTACACCGGACGCAGAAAAAAAAGGTATGTTAAGAATTCAGGAACTGTTGATCTGCCAGCGAATTGTAAACATGCTTATTCTTGAATACGGACTAGGCATAAACCTGCTTAAGGCTACAGCCGGCAACGGAAAAATCACTCTTCACGGCCTTGCAGACTCATCTGCTGTTGTGGACAGAGCTCTGACAATTACACAGGCGGAGCTGCCTGAATATAACGTGGAATCTGCAATCAGTGTAGTTCAGGATTTCAAGGCGTATCAGTAATGAGTTTTTCATGGGCACTTGTATCCGGGATTGTAAGTCTTTGTGCCGGTGGTGTAACTGGAAGCCTTATCTGTGTTGCAGCTGGCAGAATATTTCATAAGCGATACCTTAAAACACATTTTGTAATTGTCTGCATTCTCATGAGCATCGCTGTAGCAGTGGCTGCAGGTGGGTTTGTTTTTATAGATAATCTCCAGTCGGAAATTACATCAGTTTTTGCTGAAGGTTCTTTTTTTCTTGTTATGTATCTTGTAGGACTGCTGTCAGTATGCTTCTGGAAAATTGTATTACCTGTTGCTGTTCTTCTGTACATTTGTCTTTCAACTGTGACAGGAATTAATCTTTATAAAAAGTTTGGTTCACAGTTATCATCGGTTCCAGTAACAATTAGTGCCGGGGCTGTAAAAGCTGGAGAAAATACTTTCTATGCTGATCAGACTGCCGGTAAAAGTATCGTGGTAGAAGTTTATACAATTCCAGGAGAGCTTCTGATTCCTGTTCCAAGAGTCTGGTATCAGATTTCAGGGCTTGCCGATTCTTCAGTTCATGTCTCTCCAGGTGAAAGTCTTCGCAATACACATGGCTTTTCGGGCCTTCCCTCAGAAATTGAGCCGGTACAAGAAGTGTCGGATTTTCTCTGGCAGGCACAGATTCAGAAATTTATGGATTATGTAATCGGTAAGCCTTTAAATCTGCTTGTTCCGATTCCTGTGGATGATGTAATGCCTGGGCTTTATACATTGAATATTAAGACCCGTGGAGAAGTTCTTTCCTGCAGCCTTAACAGAAATCTATAGAAATATTGACTTTTAATCTTTAAGTTTAGATACTTATAAATATGAAAGTATCTAACAAATTTACATTTGCCAGACTTATTTTTGCTCCAGTTTTTTATTTTATGTATAACCTTCCTTTATGGACCGGAAGTTGGGCTGGAACAAAATACCTGTCTTTTGCGTCGGCATGTCTTATGATTCCCCTTCTTATCGTATTTCAGATGACAGATTATTGGGATGGCCACTATGCGAGAAAATATAACGAAGTAAGCGATTTTGGAAAGCTTTTTGATCCTTTTGCGGATGTTATGCTTAATCTTTCTATTTTTGTCTGTGCTATGAAGTCCATTGATCCAGCAATGGCCGGCTATATGCCATCTGTAATTTTTATATTAATTATGTACCGTGAGTTCAGTCAAAGTTTTCTCCGTATGCTTGCCACAAAGCAGGGAATTGCTATTGCTGCCAGAAAAGGTGGTAAAGTAAAAACTGTTTTCTATATAATTTCAGCGTTTTTTATGCTCACTGCAGAAAGCTTTATCCGTCTTGGTCTTGGAGATCTTATTGGCGGACACTGGAATTTTGATTTTACGATTGTCTATCCATATGCACGTCTGGTAGTTCAGATCCTGTTTGTAGTGGACTTGATATTAAGCTGGACATCCTTTGCTGATTACATCAAAAACTTTGCATCAGTATTTAAGGATTTATAGTTTTCCTGTTATATAGAAAGTAGAAAGCCTTCGGTGTTTTGTCCGGAGGCTTTTTTTTGTTTAGGACTCAAGAGGTTCCGGCTGCATTTTTGCAGCCGTCGGGTGTTCCGAGGCTCCGCTTTTGCTTCGAACCGCAGGCGGTTTTGCTTCGCAACCTCTCCATACCCTAACCCAAAACAGGCAGTAGATATAACAAAGTTTTAATAAAAAAAATATTAAAAAATTTAAAACTTTTTATTGACTAAAAAGGTGATGTCGTGTTATATTCATTCTCGCCGCTAGTAAACAGCATTCAGCTAACTGAAAACGGTAGAAAATGATTGAAAAATCTGCGGTTTACCGCAAAATATATGTTCTTTGAAAAA
>JAZQNJ010000115.1:0-3346 GCA_045627285.1 Treponema sp.
ACCTCAGATATTCTTACCTTTGATCCGGAGCTTGCCTTTCTTTTAGCCAGAGACGGAATCAATGTGTGCGAAATCCGGGACTATCATATTTATCCAGTCTGCGACAACGAGATTCCTGCATTAAGTGCAGATCGTCTTGAATATATGTTTCCAAGCAACATGGCTCTGGCTCCTCTTATAAAGGGAAAAGTCTGGACTTTTGAAGAAGTGAGCAGAATGTACAGTGCAATTCAGGTTTTAACAGACAGTAACGGAAAACCGGAACTGGGATTTATTAATCTTGAAATGGCAGAGCTTTATGTAGAAGGATTTATTGACTGCGGATTATTGCTGCAGACTCACGAAAATAAACTCCCGTTAAATATGCTTGGAAAAATCGTGAATATGGCCCTGGAGCAGGGCGTTTTAACAGAAGAAGAATGCATGAATCTTGGAGAAAAAAAGATTATTAAAATGCTTGATGAGTATGCAGCAGAAAATTCTGACAAAAACCTTCTTGCCTCCTATATTTATACCTGGAGAAATATGACTGAAGTTCTTCATCTGGAGCAGGATCCCGGTGAAGGATATTACACAGTAAATCTCAAGGTAAAAAAACGCTATATTGATCCGCTTGTAAAACTTTCTGACGGGAGTGTAAAACGTACATCGGAAGTGAGCACAAAATCTGCAAAAAAAATTAAAGAGTTTCTTGAGTTTGAAGACAGTTCCTTCGGTGCAGTTAAATTGATGAATCTTAATTAATGCCCGGGGCGTTGCGGGGCCTCCCGCAGAGAGGGTAGTGGAAAAGGACGGTGGTTGAGCCCGTCGAAACTACCGCCCTTTGGAGCGCAGGGAGAGACCTCTCCCTTTTTACCTTGAGAATTGCTTAAATTTCCGTTATAATAAAGGTTATGGGTGGAAAAACAGAATCAACAAAGGCGAAGTCTGTAAAAAAGACTACTGCCACAAAGGCGTCTGCAAAGACTACTGCAACAAAGACTGCTGCTAAACCTGCGGCAAAATCAACTGCAACAAAAACAACTAAAGCTACAGATAAAACAACTGCAACTGCTGCTAAAAAGACTGCAACAAAAACACCAGCTTCTAAAAAGGTGGGAGCCGCAAGTTCAACCACTGCAGCTAAATCAACAGCTACAGCTGCTAAAAATGTGGTTTCGAGAGCCTCAACCACCGCAGCTTCAAAAAAGCCTGTTGCCGGAATTGACGAAAACGGAACCTTCCGTGCCTGGGATAATGCAAAAACAAAGGCTGCCTCCAAAAAAACAGGAGAAGAAAAAACTTCTTCAAAACGGGGCACAACAGCAGAACAGGCTGCAAAAAATCTTGCTGCTGCTAAGGCCATTGATCCTAATGCGGGTTCAGTTGTAAAAAAAGATGTTGTTTACGACGATTCTCAGATTAAGCATCTTGATGCCCTGGAGCATATCCGTCTCCGCTCAGGTATGTATATTGGCCGTCTGGGTGACGGTTCGAACCAGAATGACGGTATTTACGTTCTCTTAAAAGAAATTATCGATAACTCAATTGACGAATTTATCATGGGTAACGGTACAAAAATCGACATTATGATTGCCGATAACCGGGTAAAAGTTCGTGATTATGGCCGTGGTATTCCTCTTAACAGTGTAGTTGACTGTGTAAGCCAGATTAATACCGGCGGTAAATATAATGATGATGTTTTCCAGTTCTCAATTGGTATGAACGGTGTTGGTACAAAAGCCGTAAATGCCCTTTCTTCTGAATTTAAGGTTATTTCTATTCGTGATGGTTTTGCAACAGAAGCTGTATTTAAGCAGGGAAAACTTATTTCTCATAAAAAAGCCGTAAAACTGGCAAAACCAATGAAGAACGGAACATATTTTGAATTTGTTCCTGATGAAGAAATTTTTGGCAAGTACTCTTACAACATGGAGTATGTTGAAAAGCGCCTTCGCAATTATGCTTATCTTAATACAGGACTTACTTTGACCCTCAATGGTCAGGTTTTTGCAAGTCAGGATGGTCTTCTTGATCTTCTTAAAGATGAACTTGAGTCTGATACAATTTATGATATCGGATCTTACACAGGGGCCCATATTCAATTTGCTTTTACCCATACAAATGTCCGTGGTGAAAATTATTTTTCTTTTGTTAACGGGCAGTTTACAAGTGACGGCGGTACACATCTTGCAGCTTTTCGTGAAGGCTTTTGTAAGGGTGTAAATGAATTTTTTCAGGAATCTTATAAATCAGAAGATATCCGTGAAGGTATGACTGCTGCGGTTCTCGTAAAAATCAAGGAGCCGCTTTTTGAGTCTCAGACAAAAAATAAGCTTGGTAATACAGAAATCCGTCCATGGATTGTGGCAGAGGTTCAGTCTGGTCTTGATGACTGGCTGCACAAAAACCCAAAAGCTGCTGAAATGCTTCAGAAAAAAATTGAAGCCAACGAAAAGCTCCGTACTGAAGTTGGTGATGTAATAAAGAAGCAGAAAGAAGCTCAGAAAAAAATGAGTATTCGCATTCCAAAACTGGATGACTGTCGTTTCCATCTTGATGACGGTCCTAAAGGCGAAGAATCAATGATCTTTATTACAGAAGGACAGTCTGCGTCCGGCTCAATTACACATGCCCGTGATGCAAACTATCAGGCAATTTTCTCCCTTCGCGGTAAGCCTGAGAATATGTACGGTAAAAAGCAGACAGACATCTATAAAAATGATGAGCTTATGCAGCTGATGATGGCACTTGGAATTGAAACTTCTGTTGAAAATTTAAGATATTCAAAAATTGTAATTGCAACCGATGCCGATAACGACGGTTTCCATATCCGTAATCTGCTTTTAACTTTCTTCCTGGGATACTTTGAAGAACTGGTAACAAGCGGGCGAGTATGGATTCTTGAAACTCCGCTGTTCCGCGTACGCAATAAAAAAGAAAACATTTACTGTTATTCAGAAAAAGAGCGTGACGAAGCACAAGTAAAACTTGGTAAAGGTGCTGAAACAAGCCGCTTTAAGGGACTGGGAGAAATCAGCGGTCAGGAATTCAAGCAGTTTATTACACCAGATAAAATCCGCCTGACCCCGGTAGAAATCAGTCAGCTGAAAATAATTCCACAGCTCCTGGCCTTCTACATGGGTAAAAACACCCCTGAACGCCGCGAGTTCATCGAGCAGAACCTGCTGTCAAACGCAGAAATCGATGCGTAAAAATTAATCGGGTTCTTAGGTAGGGAGCGACGGCTTCAGCCGGCAAAACAGTCGAGGACTGTTTTGAGCGAGTCTCGAAGCAGCTATGCTGCGCTCGTCGTAAGCCCTAAGCGGTGCCGGGAAGAGTGGGGAGTTTGAGGGGAGAGAAACCC
>JAZQNJ010000116.1:0-2446 GCA_045627285.1 Treponema sp.
CGCCACTCCTATCCCTGACGCTAGTCAGGGCCGTGCGCATTTTGCGCACACGTTAATAAACGAGTATTTCTGCTTTTTGCAAAGCAAAAATGCGAGCCATGCGAGCAAAGAAATACTCGCAGCGTGCTTGCACGCAGGCATTTTGCGCACTTATTAATAAACGAGTATAAATTCAATTTGACATACATATATTATATATGTACATTATTCTAAGGAGGTTGCTATGCAAAAAAACGCTTTAATGAAGCCTGTTACGATTTATTTTCAGGAAGCACAATATCTTATGTATCAGGAACTGGCAAAACAACGAAACAAAAAAGCTGCAGAACTCATTCGGGAAGCAATGTCAGATTATCTTGAAAAACAGTCTGCCTTAGAAAAAAAACACTCTCAATGGCAGCCTGTTTCCTTAGGCGGTCTAAAAGAAGGCGGTGACTGGATTAATAAAGATTACGAAGATGAATTATTAGGAGCTCATTTTTAATATGACAGCTGTCGACACAACTTTTCTTATAGATCTTGAAATTACAGATTCACCACGACATCAGAAAGCACTGGAGCTTTATAAAACCTGGTTCTCCGGGCAGAACACAATGATAGCAATTTTTAATCAAAGCTTTCTGGAGTATCAGCATGTGGTTACTGATTCAAAAAGATTTAACTCTCCTTTAACAATGGAACAGGCCATTAACAGGTGCTGGTATTGGATAGACAACGAAAAAACAAAAATCATTTATCCAGACGACACTTCATTAAAACGCGCCAGCATGTGGATGGAAATGTACAGTCTTGGACGCAAGCGGATTCAAGATACACACATGGCTTCAGCTTTTTTTTCAAACAACATCGACCGCATAATTACTGCAAATCCTAAAGACTTTGAAATCTTTGAAGCATTCGAAATAATCGGATACTAATATTAAAGCGTTTTTGCATCATTCAGGATTCATTAAAAAGGACAAGGGATATTAGCAGCGCCGCAGGCGTCCCGAAGGGATGGAGCGCCCTGACGCGGAACTGCGGTTAGCCCGGTTTTGCAGGAACTGCAAAATGGCCCCGAAAAAATCTACCCGTTCAGACTTATACCATTATCCAGTGCCAGAACCTGAAGTTTTTTATCTTCAGTTAAAAGCACAGCTCCATTACGACGGGCAAGAACAAAGTAATACATATCGTATACCGGATGATTTAATCGGACTGCTTCGTGAAGGGCTTCTACGGCAAGTTCTGAAGTTGGAGTAAAATCATCAATAAGCTGAAGCAGAAGGAGCAGGCTTTTTATGGCATTATCTTCGTCCACAATGCCCATTTTTATATATTTCCACAGAACATTGGTTACTTCGCTGTCAAAAAGAACAGGAGCCAGAACTAAATCTGCCTTTTCCAGAGTCTGCCCGTATATAGTAGATTTTGCTCCATTAAAAACAATTTCGAGAGCGGCACTGGCGTCTAAAACTACTGTCATCTAAACCTCCTGCCGGTCCCTGTCCTGGCGGATAAGTTCTGCAGGAGAAGGCACTTTTTTATTCATGGTAAGATTCATCTGACTAAGTGAATTTAAAACAGCGGCTCGGGAAGAAACCTGCTCTGACTTTTCTGTCAGACCTTCTTTTAACATGTAAATTGTCTGCTGTGTAATACTGCGGTTTTCTAACTGTGCTTTAATTGCAAGCAAGGCATATAATTCCTGTGGAAAATCCCTGACCTGTAACAATGCCATAAAAGCCTCCTGTTTGTATGCAAATTTACTCCATATTGCATACATCGTCAATAAAAATCCGCTCTATAAGCTCAAAATACCCACCTCTCCCACAAAAATAATTTTTCTGCTAAATTAGTTCCTGCATTTATTAAAGGGAACAGAGTGAAATTCTCTGACTCGACGCGGAACGGTAAGCTTTTGCAAGTCCGAATACTTTTTAAATGCCGCTTTCCCTGGGAAAGTGAACTTACAATTTTGGTCCTTACGCAAAACTCTGAGGACCGGAGGATAATTTATGAAAAGCACATTTAAGCGTGTTTTACTGGCTTTTGCTGCACTGGCAGTAATTGGATTTGGTTTTACTGGTTGTCAGAACGAAACTGAGACTGAGTATGTTTACATCTATGTTGGTGGTGCTGACAAACTTGCAAAAAACGATGCACTTATTGGTAGCTGGTCTGTTACATATCCAGACACAGGTTATGGTGCATACAAAGAACAGTACAATATTTCAACAACTACATTCGACAATAACAACGGTGATGGTTCTGGAAGCTACTATGCTGGAAAAGAACTTTGTGTTTTAAAATTATCTGGAACAGAAGGATACATCTACGTAAAATATACACGTTCAATGAACGCTGACTGGTCTTACTCTGAAACAGCTCCAGACGTTGGCAAATGGTATGCAATTCACTACGAAGATTTAACATCTTCAACAATCAAAATTGCCGGAGCATACAA
>JAZQNJ010000117.1:0-59198 GCA_045627285.1 Treponema sp.
GTCCAGACTTTTTGCTGCCGTAAAGAGACTTGGACAGCGCTACGAAAACATAGGATTTATTGCTGCAGACGGTTCCCACATCACTTCTTTTGGAGCCAGAATCAATCTTTCAAGCCGCGCATATTTTATTGATGCCATGAATGGCAATGATGTAATTGTTGATCCTTACTACAGCGAAGTTGCAAAAATGATTCTTACAACTTATGCAGTTCCTGTAAAAAATGACAACGGTAAAATCATTGGCGTAATGAACATGAACATCCGCGGAAATGATATTCTGGATTTCTGCAGCAAGGTTGATTTAGGCGAAGGAATGCATCCTTCTGTAATGAACAGAAAAACTGGTGCCGTTATTGCTAATCTCAATCAGACAAATGAAGACCAGTCGGATTCATCAACTCTTGATCCTAATAGTGACTTTGGAAAAACTATTTTTGCGGCTCTGGCTGGTGAATCGGGAGTTTCAAACTTCAGGGAACCTGCTACAGGCATGGATATTACCAGCGCATACTGTCCTATTCCTGATACAGACTGGTGCATAATGTGTGCCGCTTCTTATGATTACTATTTCCACGACCTTACAAGATTCAAGTATATTGTTTTCATACTTCTTGGTATTTCAATCATCCTCAGTGTGTTCATAAGCGTAATTGCTCTTTCCCTTCTTACAAAAACACTTGTTGCCCTCAGAAATGCCATTGCAGATATTGCTTCTGGAAATGCTGACCTTACTCAGCGAATCAAAAAACGCTCTGACAATGAAATTGGTGATGTTGTAGACAGCTTCAATAAGTTTGTTGAAAAGCTTCAGATGATTATGAGTGACCTTAAAAATTCAAAGCTGAGCCTTGTTGATGCCGGAGACAGCCTTAGTGCAAGTACAGAAGAGACAAGTTCTTCAATCACTCAGATTATTGCCAACATTGAAAGTGTTCATAAGCAGATCAACGGACAGTCTCAGAGCGTTCAGCAGACAGCCGGGGCAGTCAATGAGATTGCATCCAATATTGAATCTCTGGACAAGATGATTGAAAACCAGAGCATGGGTGTAAGCCAGGCAAGTTCAGCTGTAGAAGAAATGATCGGAAACATCAATTCCGTAAACAAATCTATGGATAAAATGACTGATTCCTTCGGTCAGCTTGCAGCTAATGCACAATCTGGGTCCCAGCTTCAGAATGATGTTAATGTAAAGATTGATGAAATCAAGAACCAGAGCGAAACCTTGCAGGAAGCAAACCTTGCTATTTCTTCAATCGCTTCTCAGACAAACCTTCTTGCCATGAATGCGGCAATTGAAGCTGCCCACGCGGGCGAAGCCGGAAAGGGATTCTCTGTTGTTGCTGATGAAATCAGAAAGCTTTCGGAAACTTCAAGCCAGCAGTCCAAGACAATCGGTATTCAGCTTACAAATATCCGTAAATCCATTGATGAAATGGTTGATGCTTCCCGCAATTCAAGTGCTGCCTTCCATTCTGTTGCTGCAAAAATTGATGAGACTGATGAACTTGTACGACAGGTCAAGGCTGCTATGGAAGAGCAGGCTCAGGGCTCTCAGCAGATTAACGAGGCTCTCCATTCAATGAATGACAGCAGTCTTGAAGTAAGGAACGCTTCAAAGGAAATGGCCGAAGGTAACAAGGCAATCCTTGAAGAGGTTAGAAACCTTCAGGATGCAACAGGTGTGATGAAAAACAGCATGGATGAAATGAGCATCGGTGCAAGAAAAATCAACGAAACTGGTGTCGTACTTTCCGATATTTCTAAAAATATGGGAAACTCTATCCAGAAAATCGGAGAGGGAATCGACCTGTTTAAGGTTTAGAATTTTTCCGCTGTCTGGCCATCCGTGGCCAGATAATCACAGAAAGTACATATATCACTTGTACGCGAGTGAAGACAGCCTTGTTTTTCCAGTTCTTTGGCTTTTTTCAGGAGGCCTTCGTTGTAGCACTGGTTTACGAGGCTGTTTTTTTGTGCTTTTTCCATTATGGTTTCAAGACTGTCTGTGATTTTACCTATGAAAAGAGCCGGATTCTCGTTGGCAAAGCCGCAGCATGGTGCTATGTCGCCTGTTGCGTGTACAAAAAGAATCTGTCCAGGGCCTTCACAGTAATCTTCTTTAAACCATTTTTTGCTCTTCCATGCCCGTTCATCCTTTGCCTGGAAAGTCTGGGGCATTATGAAAATGTCAGCATAGAATTCTTCTGAAAGCTGATTTAATTCCTTTTCCAGCTGGTTCGATTCTTTCTCCGAAAGCGTTTCATCCACAACAGCCTGAATATTGATGTTTTCTTCGCCAAAAATTTCAGTAACGGCGGTGCAGAAGGTTTTGATTCGTTCAAAATTCTGTCCGTGGAAGGAATCGTAGCTTAATCCGATTTTGCCATCGTAGCCTGTGTCGTAAAGTTTTTGCAGGACTTCTTTTAATTCTTCTTCTGATTTCCACCAGTCGCCGTTTGTCATGATCTGGTCGAACATAAAATCCCTGTCGTAGGCATATTTGATTATTTCAAGAAGGAATTCCTGATAGAGAAAAGGTTCGCCGCCTGAAAATCCGATTTTACAGATTTCAGTGTCAGTGCAGGAATCAATGAGTTTTTTTGCATCGTCAATGTTGAGTTTAAGTGGCGAGCGTGAAACGAAGCAGTGCCTGCAGTGGAGGTTACAGGCCTGAGTTGTGGCAAAAATGATTTCAGTTGGATTGAACATAATTGAATTATAATGAAGTTTAAGCTGGTTTTGTAGTGGAAACAGTCATCCCTTTTGATGCAAAAACATTATTGAATTCAAGACAATTTGTGGGTATATTTAATTGGGAGTATATAAAACGATAATTCGCGAATGCGACAAAAAAAGGAGAAAATCTGATGATTAAGACAGTAAAAGATGTAGACCTCAAAGGTAAAAGAATCATCATGCGCGTTGATTTCAACGTTCCAATGAAAGACGGTGTTGTACAGGATGACACTCGTATCATGGCTGCTCTGCCAACAATTAAGTACATTCTTGAACAGAGCCCACGCTCTCTCGTTTTGATGAGCCACCTCGGCGACCCAAAAAAAGACGTAAAAAAAGCTCAGGAAAAAGCTGAAAAAGCTGGTAAAACATGGACTGATGCTGATGCTGAAAAATTCATCAACGGCAAAAACCGCATGGCTCCAGTTGTAAAATACTTTGCAGAAAAACTTGGTAAAGAAGTTAAATTCCTTCCAGATGCACTTGGTCAGGCTGATGCTATTGCTGCTCTTCCAGAAGGCGGAGTTGCAATGCTGGAAAATACACGTTTCCACAAGGAAGAAACTTCTAAAGACGCAGCTGAACGCGATGTAATGGCTAAAGAACTTGCTTCTTACGGTGACATTTTCGTAAACGATGCTTTCGGTACAGCTCACCGCGATCAGGCTTCTACAGCTTCTATTTCAAAATTCATGGGATGTGAATCTGTTGGCGGCTTCCTCATGGAAAAAGAAGTTAAATACATTCAGCCAATGGTTGAAAATCCACCAAAACCACAGGTTGCTATCATCGGTGGTGCTAAGGTTTCTTCAAAAATCGCTGTTCTTGAATCACTTCTCAAAAATGCTTCTGCCCTCATTATTGGTGGTGGTATGGCTTATACATTCCTTAAGGCACAGGGATTCTCTGTTGGTAAGTCTCTCGTAGAAGATGACTTTATCGACACAGCTAAAAAGCTTCTTGCTGATGCTGAAGCTAAGGGCGTTAAAATCGTTCTTCCTGTAGACCATGTTGGTGCAACAGAATTCTCTCCAGATGCAGCTCCAGTTGCAGTTGATGGAAAAGATATTCCTGCTGACCTTATGGCTATGGATGTTGGTCCAAAAACAATCGAAGCTTACAAAGAAGTTCTTTCTACTGCTAAATCAGTTGTATGGAACGGTCCTGTTGGCGTATTTGAATTTGAAGCATTTGCCAAGGGAACTGCTACAGTTGCTCAGCTTGTTGCTGACGCTACAGGCCGTGGTGCCATGACTGTAGTTGGTGGCGGTGACTCTGTTGCAGCTGTTAACAAGTTCAACCTTGCTGACAAAATGAGCCATGTTTCAACTGGTGGTGGTGCTTCTCTGGAATTCCTTGAAGGAAAAACATTGCCTGGAATTGCGATTCTGGCAACTAAATAGTTATCCGCAGATTTGCGCAGATTGACGCAGATTTTGGGGTAGTCCACAGATTACACAGATTAACACGGATGGATTTTTTATCTGTGGGTATCTGTGACATCTGTGGATTTTTTTTGTTATCCGCAGATTTGCGAAACTTTTAAATAGACACGGATTAAACGGATTTAATGGATTAACACGGATTTTAAGAATATCCGTGTTGGTTCGTGGGAATCCGTGAGATCCGTGTCTATTTTTTTGTGCTTTCATAATCTGCGGAAATCTTTTTAATCTGCGTGTATCCGCGGCAATTTAAAAAATATTTTTAAACTTTCGCTAAACTTCAAATGAATTCCTGCCGATAAAGGTATTGGTAAATTGTCTTTAAAGGTGATTTTATGGGTATTCAGAACTATGGAAGATTTGAAAGGGCTGTAAAGGTTTATAAGAATAAGCCTTTGGAGAAGGGGCCTGTACAAAAAAGCATAAAGGCTACTGAAAAGCGTGTTTCTTATGGGAGTACCAAAAAAGTTGCAGACTCTTCAGTTCCGGTAATTCGTCCACCGGCTGCTGTTGAACTTTTTGATTATGAAGAAATGTCTCCCGAAAAGACTTTTTCTCAGAAGCCTTGTCCTGTCGTAGAAACACCTTCCTCAAAATCAAAAAAAGACCCTGTAAAAATCTCAAGAACCGTAGGTATTTTTCATTCTATCAGTACAAAACTTATTGGTATTATTTCCGTAATTGTTCTTGTATCTGTAGCAGCAGTTACTTTCGTGTCTGCCACAATGTTCAGTAATGACACAAAAGTTAATGCAGAAGACAATAATCTTACAATCAACAAACGTACAGCTGGCGACCTTGAAAACAAAATCGAGTCCGTAAAAAAATCGGTTGCCATGTTTCTTGATCTTATTTATTCAAATAGCGGAAATGAATTTGAAATCAAAAGAAATACAGAAAACTTTTTTAGCAGAAACAAGGAAATTTCCGCTGTATATCTGTTAAATTCTGGTAAGTGCTATAAAAACAATGACTTTTTCCTTGAAGGGGACCTGGATTCTGAAGTGATGGCGTCTTATGTTTTACAGTCTGATGAATCCGTTGAAAAAGCAAAAACTGGAATATGTCATATTGAAAACGGAACTCCGGTTTTTAATGTCCCTGAGCTTGTTATTTTCTTTCCTGTTAATAATGGGGAAGAGACTGATGTTGTAGTGGTTGCATTTGAAAGTGAATCTTTTGCGGAAAGTATAGAAGCGTCTGTTAATGCTTCATTCTTTGTTAATTCATCTGGAAATGTTCTTGTTCATTCTGATACAGAGTTAATGAAGTCCAATGCGGATATGGAGTCTCATAAACTTGTCCAGCTGATTAAAAATGAAAATGAGGGTGAAGTTTCTCAGAATGCCATCCAGTCAAATTATGTGTCCGATGATGGTTTACGGTATATTGGTGCTTACAAACGTCTTTCCAACTGCGACGGATATGTTATTACTGAAGTTCAGAGTGATGTAATTTTTGGTGCAGTTCAGAAGACAACAAAGCTGAGCCTTTACATTGCTATAGCAGTTCTTGCCCTGGCAGTTCTTTTTATACGTTTTTATGCCCGTTCTATTGCCAGACCACTGGAGCTTCTGACAGCAATTACAAATGAAATTAACGGGGGAAACTTTAATACAAATTTATTTGAAGAACTGAATGAATCAAGAAAAGACGAAATTGGAGTTTTAAACCGTTCTACAAAAGATGAGAGGGATATTCTTAACACTGTAACTTCTCTTACAAACCAGGGTGTAACTAAAGCCATTGTAAAAAAGACAATAGACTTTGAACCTCACTTAAAGGATATTACGATTTTTTTCTCTGATATTCGTGGATTTACAGCAATTTCTGACGGCTTTTCAAAACGCTTCGGGGAAAAATCAGCCGGAGAAATTATCAGCTTCTTGAATGATTATATGAGCCGTATGGTTGCCTGCATTAGTCTGACAGGTGGAAACGTTGATAAATTTGAAGGTGATGCTATTATGGCCTGCTGGGGTGTTCTTCGTGATGACGATCTCAGTTATGAATTAATGGATGATTCAAATCCTGAAAAAGCAAGGTTACGAGAAATCCATGACCAGCATGTACGTCACGATACTATCAGTGCCATTAAGGCGACAATCGGTATGCGTTATGCATTGATGAAATACAACAAGGATGCTGAAGCCTTTACAAAACTTCATGCTGATGAACCTCTGGCAAAATATAAACCTCATATTCAGATTGGATGTGGACTTAATGTTGGTCGTGCAACTGTAGGGTTTATGGGCTCAAAAGAAAAAATGGAATTTACTTCGATTGGTGATGCAGTAAATCTTGCCAGCCGAACAGAAAGTTCAAACAAGCCTTGTGGAACAGATATCCTTTTATCTCAGGATACTTATGATCTGTTAAAATATGATTATATACGCAGTGAAGAAAACAATTACACAATCAGCCCGAAATATATAAACGATGAGATTGTTGTTGAACAGATTCCTGTTACGTTTGATGTAAAAGGAAAGGGAAAACAGCATTTTTACGGCGTTGTAAATATGCCTCGCTTCGATATTGAAGCTTTCTTCAAACGGGCAGAACCTGATTTTACTGTTGATGAAGATTGTGCCAGAGCGTGTGGTCCGGCAGGTCCTCAAACTCTCAATGAAGTGCGTAATATGCTGAATATTCCTATTCCAGATTTTGATAAAGTTGATTTAAATGCAGAAGAAAACAAAATCCAGGTTAGTTAGTGTACTGTTTGTTGTTATCTGCTGTACAGTTTTTGCTTCAAGCCTTTACTTATTCTGGAGAGACTTGAATGCTTTTACTGTCCGGGAAGACAAAGACAGGATTGCTACAATCACCTACAAACAGAATATAGCCCAGCGAAAGTTTAATGACCGAGTAGTCTGGGAACGTCTCCAGCAGCAAAGCCCATTATACGAGGCGGATACAATCCGTACGTCTGAAGGGTCATCTGCAATTATTTCTTTTGACGAAAACTCCGCAGAAGTCAATGTGGGTGAAAATACAATGGTCCAAATCTTCAAGGGAAAGGATGGTTCTGTAAATATTTCTGTTGATGGTGGAAACGTAACTGTAGATACAACAAATGTTGTTGCGGAAGAAAAGAAAGATATTTTTGGCCGAACTCAGACTTCTTCTCCGGCTGTTAAAGTTAAAATGGAAAATGGCTCAACCTTCAGTCTCGAAAAAGGAAGCCGCGTAACAGCTTCATCAACTTCTGAAGGTGAGAATGTATTTGTTCTTCAGGAAGGTAAGGCCAGTGTTGTAAATGAAAAGAAGGAAGAGACATCAATTAAAAAAGGCGAATCTGTAAAGGTTGAAAAATCAGGGTCTCTCGTAAAAAATCAGATTACGGTTACAAGTATTTCAAAGGATCTGAAAATTCTTAATGTAGCTGATAAATCAAAAGATGTTGTTCTCGAGTGGAAGACTACTCCTGAGCTGGAATCAAAAAAGATCGTTGTTGAAACATCCAGGGACAAAAACTTTTCTAAAATCGATGACCGTTTTGAAAAACAGGGAACTTCATCAGTTACTGTAAAAACTACCCAGGGTGAAGTATTCTGGAGGGTTTATTCACCAGAGGATAAAAATACAACGGTAACGGGACGCATTGATGCTGTAAAAGTTGGAAAGGCAAAACTTCTTACTCCGACAGAGAATTCTGTTATCACTTTCCGCAAAAAAAAGCCTATGGTTGGTTTTTCATGGCAGGGAAACAGCTATGCAGACAGCTATAAAGTTGAAGTCTTTAACCGCGGGGATTTTTCTAAACCTGTCCTCGTAAAGGATGTAAAAGGCGAACGGCTTAATGTTACATTTCCGAAAGAAGGCTCTTATGGCTGGAAGGTTACACCTCATTATCCTCTTAATGAAGAAGGATACGCAGGTGAATCAGAAACAGGCTGGTTTGAAATAGCACGCCTTCCTGCGGATGAAAGACCGTCAATCCAGCTTCCTGCAGATAATGTAAAATACACATTAAGTGATAAAAATACTGCATTCAATTTCTCATGGAAGTCTTATACGGATGACGCAGATTTTACTCTTGTTGTAAGTTCTTCTCAGGATTTCAGTTCAACAGTTTTAACTGAATCAACAAAAGCTTTCAGAATTTCAAAGGAATTTAATATTTCAACACTTTCTGCAGGAACTTATTACTGGAAGGTTCTCCGTCGAAGTCCGGAAGATGAAAATGGCCGCAGCGAATCGGAAACAAGAAAATTTACTGTTGTAAAATATGTTCCCGGGGTTATAAAACTTTCGTTCCCTCCTGCTCATTTTGCGGCAGAAAAAGCAAAGTTCAATACTGCAGAATTCGCATGGAAAATGCCTGAAGAATATAAGGGTAGTAACTATACAGCAATCGTACAATTTTCGAGGTCAAAAAACTTTGAAAAGATAGAAAAGGAAATTAATACAGATTCATCAAAAATCAGCATGCCGGAACTTTCTGAAGGAACATACTTCTGGCGTGTTGCTGCAAAAAATGTAAATACTGACAAATATGAAACTGTATCTGAAATAAGGAATTTCCAGATCCTGGGAGAATTAAATCCACCTGTAATCTCAGCTTCTCTTAAAAAAGAACAGATTTTGAATTCAAGTAATTCATTTTCTGTTAACTGGTCTAAGGCTGCAAATGCAGATTATTACAGCGTTAAGCTCTTTGATGAAAATAACGGTGTTATAGGACAGACAACAACTGCTCAAACTCACGTTGTATTTAAGGTTCCTGCTCTTGAAGAAGACAAAAAAGTAAACTGCCGGGTTAGTATTCAGTCTGTAGCAGAAGAAACAGCTCTTTCTCCAATACGTATCAGTAAAGCAGCAGCAGCTTCCGTAACTGTCAGGTCGGCAGTTCCTGTAAAACTTCTTACACAGAAAAACGGTACCAAAAATGACGGACTTACAGCTTTAAGAACTCCTGTGGTATTAAAATTTGAAAAAGGTGATGAATATACTGGGGCAGTTCTAACAGTAAGAAAAATTCAGGCAAATGGTACTTCAAAGGTTATTGCTGAAGTAAAGAATCCAAAATCATCAACTTCTTTAAAGCGGCTTTCTGCCGGAAGTTACCAGTGGTCAGTTTCTGCTACTGATTATCTTGGAAATGATTTAAGTTCCAGGGAGAATGGAAGTTTTACAGTTACAGAAGTTGCTCCGCTGATTCTTCCTGTCCTTGTAAATCCTGAAAACAGATATGTAATTAATGCAAATTATCTAAAAAATAATCGTTTCATTGAATTTGACTGGAATGACGTCTCAGATGCTACTGACTACAGATTTGTGCTTTACGAAAGAAGTTCTGAAGGAAAACTCATAAAGGTTTATGAAGAAAAGACAAAAGACAGCCGGTTAAAGTTTAAGGAACTTAAAAAACTTGATATTAAAAATTATGAATGGCGGGTTACTGCATACTGTCATGCTGCAGACGGCTTTGAAGAACGCAGAAGTCCTGTGGCTGCCAGCAGGTTTACTGTAAAATTTGACCTTCCTTCAAAAATAAAGACTATTGATCCAGGAGTTCAGTATGCGGATTAGAATAAAAACTGTACTTCTGGCTGTAACATTGATGCTCATTTCTCTGGCGACTCTTTCGGCTCAGGACAATAAATTAAGACAGACGCTTAAATGGGCTGGTGATGATAATGTTTTTGAATATATGGTTGAAATCACTGACATCGGATCTGGTAAAAGTGAGTTTATAAATACGACAAAAAACTCAATTTCAATTTCAAAAGCTCCGGGGCAGTACAAATACCGTGTTTATGCTATGGACTTTCTTGGAAGGAAAGCTTCTGTATCTGAATGGCAGAATTTTACCATTGAAAAGGCAATTAAACCTCAGATTGTTTCAGATAAGAAAGAATTTATGCTTCCTGTTCCTGAATCTCCTGATATAAAGCCTGTGGTTGAAATTCCTGTAGAAATATTAAACCTGACAAAAGACTCAAAAATTGTACTTCAAAATACACAGACAAAAAAAATTGTAAAGGCAAAAGTTCAGCCTCCCTCAAATGGCCAGGCTAAGCAGAAAATTGTTGCTGCAGAGGAACTTACAGAAGGTGAATGGAAAGTTAAGGTTACAAATCCAGGTGGATTTAAGGCAGAATCCGAAGTTATTGAAGTAAAGGAAGATGTGGAAGGGATCCGTATTGCTGCAGAAAAACGTGCTGCGGAAGAACGCAGGCTTGCAGAACTGAAGCGACAGGCAGAAGAAGCTGAAAGGGCCCGCCTTGCAGAAGCAAAAAGACTTGAGGAAGAAAAAGCCCGTAAGGCTGCATTAGAAAAAGCCAGGGCTGAAGTAAAAGCTCTTTCACCTGAGGAATTGATAAAAAAAGAACGTACAGAAATCTCCAAAATGACAGAACCTCAGCTTGATTTTAATGCTGTCTGGGATTTTACTGTCCGCCCATCGGAAGTAAGCACTGAGCATAGAGATTATAAGGATTGTTTTATTGTACCGTCTGAAGGTAAAGGTGCAGAACTATCTTTAACAGGTAAAAGTGTTTGCTGGTCAAATCAGCTGAACAACGGAAAAGGAGTTCAAATAGACAAATCCCTGGTTGAGTGTAATCCAGAAACTGCTGTAAAAGATGGGCAGGGAACATTTACCCTTACTCTTCTCGGACAATCAGATGTAATGCTTTTTGTCAGAAATAATGCTGCCGGATCCGAAATTAACGATCTGATGTACAGATGGATTTGTGTAAGATACCAGGAAAAACAAACTCTGGTAAAGTATTCAAATTTTAAAACAAAAAAGATTAAAGCCATCAATATGAAAAATCTGCCCGCTGGTGATTATCAGATTTCGATCAGTGGGCTCGTGGTAGTTGCAATAGTATGTCGTGGTGAATTTTCAGAAAGTCAGCATGAGGCAAGAAAGAATCTTATTTCCGAAAGAACCGCAGCCAGGGCAGCAGCCTTAGCGGCAGCAACCTTTGCAGCCAGAGAAGCAGAAAAAATTGCTCTTGCAAAAAAGGCAGCAGAGGAAGTAGCTGCGGCATCATTAATGGCCAGTAA
Source organism: Treponema sp. (assembly GCA_045627285.1). Taxonomy (GTDB): domain Bacteria; phylum Spirochaetota; class Spirochaetia; order Treponematales; family Treponemataceae; genus Treponema_D. The sequence goes on from JAZQNJ010000117.1 coordinate 11,205, forward strand.
AGAAGCCTCAAGACTGGCTGCAGAAGCTGAAAGACTCGCAAAGGAAGAATCTCAGAAAAAGCTGCTGGAAGAACAGTCAAGAAAGCGTGCAGAAGAAGAATTCCTGGCCCAAAAAATTGAAGAAGAAAGAAAAGCCCTTGAACTGGCACAACAGCTTCTTGTTGAAAAAAATGGTAAGCAGGAAGCAGAACCTGAAGAAGAATTTGAAGCAGAAGTTGAAGAAACTTCCCCGGTTGAAGGAGAACTTTCAGCTGACGGTGAATCTCCTTCAGTAATAAAAAGAAAAGTAAAACGAAAGTATAAGACTTATAGTGTTTATAACTTTGGAACAAGACCGGCCGGTTTGAACATTAGAAATTATGCCGCCTATGATAAGTTAATTCCTCCTGCAATTGGCAGTGGTGCTGATTTAAAAGCTGAATTTGAAATGGGTATGTGGGATCCGGATGGTGCTGTTGTTACAAAAGGCACAGGACAAAAACCTGAAATCTTCTTTAACGGCAGTTTTAAAAACAGTTTTGCATTAAAACTTAATGTACGCTCAAATATTATTCTGTATGTATCTGGTGCAGCTGGCAGTTCCGACAACTGGATTTCTGTTCTTGATAAAAATTTTGCAGAGCTTGAAACCTATAAATTTATTGCAGAAAACGCATATCAGAAGTTTGTAATTAAAAACCTTCCGGCAGGAGAATATCTGATCGTACCAGAGTGCATGAGAATTCACTCTCTCAAACTGGCACTGGAACTGGAACAAAATGAAAATAAAGAATATGTTCCAAGGAAACTTACTCCGGAAGAATTGGAGATGGAAAAACAAAAGTTCCTGAGCAGCTATGAATCTCCTGAACTTGCAGCATACAGAGAGCAGCTGGAAAAACAGGCAAGAAAACTGGCCGAAGAAAAAGTGAATATTGAGTCAATTGATTTTTCAACTTTAACTCCGGAAGAGGCAAGAAAACGCCTTAGTGATGTAAAAGTCAGAAAGGATAAGCGAATTCTGAATTTGGAGAACAAAAAACAGACTCAAACTTTTAAGGGCTATTGTGTTTATGATTTCGTCTCGAGAGTCAACGGAATGCTTTATAACTCCCGATATAAAACAGGATTTAATTTTTATTATGGAAATATAAAACCTGCTGCTGGAGTTGGTGCTGAATTATTGATTTCCGGATCCAGATTGAGACAGACCCAACACAGCAGCATAGAAGCCTGGGGAAAATCATTGGATGTGCCTGTAAATAAAGCCCGGGTCGATAATTATCTGAAATTCTCCGTTCATACAAAGTCTGATATCACAATTCTTCTTTCTAAGGGTGAAGAGCCAAAAGCCAATAATCACTGGATAATGGTTAAAAACGAAGATGATGAATTACTGACCTATGCAGACGGTTTTTCTGAAAAAGATCTTAGAGCCTTTACTGTTAAGAATCTTGAACCTGGTGATTATTCATTTATATTTATGGGTGTTCAGATTTATGCTGCAGTTGTGTCTTTATCTGAAGAAGACGGTAATCTTGATGTTTCTCAGGTGCAGGCACTTCAGGATGCACTTATCCGCCAGAGAAAGAAAAACAACGAAAAACGAACCGCTCAGGCTACATTCCAGGGGGGAATCAACCTCTGTGCCGGTGCAGTTCCATCAGACTTGGGCAATAGCTTTATTTTTGATATTTGCGGTAAATCAATACTTCCTGCTGTAGATGTTAAAGCCGGCGGTACATGGAATGTTCCAGAATTCCTTTCTTTAAGACTTGGTGGGGAACTTGATTTAACGGGCACAAAGGATTCTATTAAATCTGATTATTGTACTGTGGATCTTTTTGCAGAAAATATTTCCATGAATTTTGTTCTGGAATATGAACTGCGTGAAGATAGAATTTTTACAGGATTGAGAATTGGTCCAGGACTTTTTGCTGTTGAAAAAAGAAACAGTTATGAGTTTGACATCCAGGGGGGGGCAAAAACTTACCTTGCAATATCCGGACAGGCAGGTGCCTATGTAAAATATAGGCCAATCCGTAATTTTGAAGTTGAAGCTGGAACGGATGCAATAAAAGTAATCGGAAATCTTGATTCCCTGTTGATAAAACCATACATTGGTGCAGGATGGAGGTGGTAAATATGAAAAGTTTTAAGAATAAAGTAGTAACCGTCATTTCCATTATTGCCTCACTAATAAGCCTTTCCTGCTCAGATATTGAATTTAATGGCGATATAAAAAAAGATTTAAAAAATGAAACAGAAGGCAGTATCATCTTTCATCGTTTTTCTGGCGATGATACAAACTTTGTAGAAAGAAGTTATAAAATCGGTGCTCCTGTAAGGTATTCTGATTTAATTTGGGGAGCTACAAAGGACTGTGAAAAGATTTTTAGTAATATGAAACCGTCTGGATGGCTTTACAATGAAGAAATGTCAAAATTTAAAAATTCTTCTTCTAACTTTAATTACAAAGATAACGAAAGCGTAGCAGTTTTTTCCGAGAAAGCGGTTGCTGAAGATCCTGTTCTTTTTATTATGCCGGCAGGAAATCTTTGTTTTGTAGCAGAGGAATGGACTGATTTATATTATGATTGTCCTGTTTTCATCTATCTGCAGGCAGCAGTTGATTCAAAAGAATATATAAAATCTTATCGGGAGACTGTAAAAATAAGGTCCGGAACACATATTGCAGATAACGACCTTGAAAGCCTCTATAACGAGGTAATAACAAATTCCAGTGCAAACGGTTATAATTTTGAATCCTACGTAATAGATTCTATTGATTACATAAGTGATAATGATGAAGATTCATATAAAGTTGGTTATGATTGTGGAAATACATTTGAAATATATCTTAATTATGCTGAATCTTCTACAGCCGTGCATTGTGATTCCGTAACCATCCGGTATTTTACTTATGATGAATCTACTAATACTTATTTTCGAACTTCATCAGTGTCCGGTATTAGTATTAGTGGAAATGCCGGTGATGATGTAATAGAACTTCTAAAAGAGCAGTTTACCAATTACTCTGAGAATTATAATTATTATGTAAACTCCATGACTACCGGGCTTTCACGTTCGAAACTGACAACAAGATTTCAGCCTGTAATTGATATAAATGCACTTCCTGTACGAACCTCTGTCTGGTTTAGGGTTGATTCCCAATATGCTACTTTTAGTGATGGTACAACATACTATTATAAAACCGGAGGTGTTAATAACGACAACGGAATCAGCAGCAAACTTCCTCTTATAATAAAAGACGGATGGAACCTTAAAGGATGGAATAAGACATGGGTGGATTCTGATGGAGTTTCAAGATCAGAAATAGTTTCACCAGAGATTTATAATATTAATAGTTTTAAAAGCTATAGTGCTGATTATGAAGCTGTCTTTGTTAGTGATGTAGAAATGCCGGCAGACACCCTGAGACTTTATAAAATTGATGGAACAGAAACAGTTTTTATTGGTAAGTACGATTCCATGCTCTCGGTTGTAAGTCAGATTCCGTCAGATTCAACAGATACATATCTCCTTGATTTGGACTATGGTACCTACGAGGATTATTATGTCAGTTATTCAGGATCAGCGAATATCATCATTTCAGGAAAAGCAGATAGTGAATCAGACAGTAGAACAATTCTTAAAGGAAATTTCTCTTTCTTGAACAGCGGTAAGCTGATTCTGGAAAATATTGATTTTACAACACAGAGTTCTACAGATATACCTTTCAGATTCTATGGTTCGGGGTATGTGGCAGCTTATAACTGCAATTTTACATCACAAAATTCCCATGCAGTATTTCTTTCTTCAAGAAGCTGGTTTTATAAGTGCAAAATCCAGAGTGAAGATCTAGTGATTTATGCAAATTCCAGTAACAGTATTTATCCTGCACTGACAGTAGCTCTTTTTGAAGATTGCGAGATTATTTCTACAGGAAATTCTTCTGAAAAAAGCATCATGGAACCTTACTGTAATCAGAAAGCTCCTTTTGGTAAAGGAATTGTTCTGCTGAATTGTACCATTAATGATTACGGTTACAGTCTTTCTAATTTGTACAGATGCAGTTCAAATCTATATTCTGATTATAACAGTGCACTTATTAACTGTAGGTTTACGGCCGGAAGTGTTATCTGGACAGTAAATGCTGAGTTTCAGACAGATACTGACTATAATTACAACGTAACAGCTGATGCCACAAATATTTTTGACATGAATCATTGGGGATTAAAAGTTGATTCTACAACAGCCAGCTCAGGGGGATTAGATTTAACCTATAATAAAATTGCTGTAATTTCGAGACAATTGGTAGCTCAAGAGTATACATACCGCGCTGATATTTTGAACAAAAGATTGTCCTTCCTGCCACAGAATGGTGCAACGGCCTTTTATGAATGGTGTGAATACAGTGAAACTATAGATACAGACAGTATAATTGCTGAAAGGGGATGGGAAAATTAGACATTTATTCATTTTGAATATAAAATGGAAATAATAATAGTATCGGGCAGGAGGATCATATGCGCTCTAAATATATTGCAGGCAACTGGAAAATGAACATGGATAAAGAAAGTGCCGTTGCCCTTGTAAAAGAACTTGTAGAAAATCTTAAAGACTGTAAAAACAAGGTAATGATTGCACCGCCTTTCGTTTATCTTGATGCAATTGCTCAGATTGTTAAGGGATCAAATGTTCTTCTAGGAGCTCAGAACTGTGCTGCTACAGACAATGGAGCCCACACAGGGGAAGTATCTGTAGCAATGCTTAAGGAACTTGGCGTACAGGTTGTAATCCTTGGTCATTCAGAACGCCGCTATGAATTTGGTGAATGTGATGAACTCATTAATGCCAAAGTTGTACGGGCATTGGCAGCCGGACTTGATGTTGTAATCTGCATCGGTGAACTTCTGGCACAGCGTGAAGTAGGTCGTGCAGAAAAAGTATGTGAACGTCAGATTAATACAGCACTTATGGGTGTAACCAAAGAACAGCTCAGTCATGTAACTATTGCTTATGAACCGGTATGGGCAATCGGTACTGGTAAAACTGCAACTCCAGATGACGCACAGCAGATACATGCCTATGCCCGCAAAGTAATTGCTAAAATGTATGATCAGGAAGCTGCAGATAACATTTTGATTCAGTACGGTGGATCAATGAATGTGAAAAACTATGAAGAACTTCTTGCTCAGGAAGACATTGATGGCGGTCTTATTGGTGGTGCATCCCTGAAAGCTGAAACTTTCATTCCAATCTGCAATGGATAAAATCTTGAAAGCGGCTGGTACAGGTTTTTGATAATTGACCTTATTGGCTCTTTCCGTTAAAATACTGAGACTAAAAAAATTATTGTGACTTTAAGGTCATTTTTTGGAGATTATAAAATGTTTGATATGATTCAGTGGATTTTAATTGGAATCTTTGCTCTTGTAAGCGTACTCCTGATTCTTCTTGTTCTTGTTCAGGACGAAAATTCAAGTGGAATGGGCGGACTTTTAGGCGGTGGCAATTCAGCAGCCTTTGGTTCACACTCAGCATCAATCCTTACAAAAGCAACTGTGGTTCTTGTAATCCTTTTCTTCTGTGTTACACTTGGTCTTGCTAAGCTTATGCCAAAAGATCCTGCTAAAAAAGCTGTTGATACTCAGAAAATGGAACAGGCTGCTGAACAGGCAGGAGTTGCTTCTGAAAAAACAGAAACTGAAGAAAAAGCTCCAGAAACTGAAGAATCTGCTAAGTGGTGGAAAGACTAATTTTAAAAAATAAGGCCGGGGATTTCTGGTCTTAACAGGAAGTTCGTATGGTACTTGAAGATGTTTTTACAAAAAATACTGTTATTGTAAATCTGGAAAGTACAGAAAAAGACGAATTGTTTGAGGAAATGGTGGAAGTCGTTCATGCAGCATATCCTGCTGTGGACCGGGCGGAAGCCATTTCTGCTTTAAATGACCGGGAATCAAAAATGTCAACCGGCATTATGCATTCAGTTGCGGTTCCCCACGCCGAACTAAAATCACTTAATGGTACTACAATCGGAGCAATTGGAATAAGTCAAGATGGAATCGATTATGATTCTCTGGATAAAGCTCCAGTTCATGTTGTGTTTATGCTTCTTTCAGCAGAGGGGCAGACAGAAAAACACGTTCAAATCTTAAAATCTCTGGCTATAATTCTTTTAAAACCAGGGTTTGTAAATCAACTTATCTCTTGCAAAACTTCTTCAGAAGTAATAAACCTAATTAAACAGTCAGAAACAGCCGTTTAATTTCAGGAGCAGAATATGGCAGAATACGAAAGCAGTGTAATTGCGCATCTTATTGAAGTAGAAACACAAGCTTCTTCTGTATTGGATAATGCCCGCGATGAAGCATCAAAAATTATTAATGCAGCAAAGGCCGAGGCTGACAAACAGTATCTGGCAGACTATAATTCGCAGCTCTCAAAAATAGAAGAAAGTACCAGCCGCCGGCTTGAAGAAATCAAAGCTAAAGCCGATCTGGACATAAAATCATACAAAGCAAAAATAGAATCATCTCCTCAGAATCCAGACAGCTTTAACGAATTTCTGGATAAAATTTTTTAAGTCAGGCGGTCTGAATCATGATGGAAAAATCTGGTGCAGACGCTTATGTTTATGCTAAAGTTTGCGGAAAGCTTAAAAAAGCGTATTCTGGAGCTGGAGCTGACAAACTGTTTGCCTTAAAATCATTAAGCGAAGTATACAGCCTCATTTTTAATGATGAAGTTCCTGCAATGCCGGAAAATCTTCTTGCACGGCAGATTGAAATTCAGGCAGAAAAGAAATTTATTGAAGAGTTTACAGATCTTCTGGAAATTTATGACAAACCGGACAGGGTTCTAATAGATCTTCTTCAGTTTTATGAATACGAGAACCTTAAAGAAATTGCAGCTGCACTTTGTATGAAAGAGACAGGGATGCCCTATGTAACAGATCTGGGGAAGTATGGTGTCTTAAAATACGAAAACTGGCCAGACTTAAAAAAAATCACGGCAGATTCTATTTTTGAGTGGTATAATTCAGTACCGGCAATTCATCAGCAGCATGAATATGATACAAAACTTGATTTTCAATATCTCAAAAACCTATGGAACAGTGTAAACTGTATGAGGGGAGAATGTAAAAAACTGGCTGTAAAACTCTTTGCAGAAGAAATCAGCTTCAATAACATTCTCTGGGTTCTTCGACTTAAGGTTTATTATAAGATGTCTGAAGAGGAAATCATCCCAAGATTATTCTTTGCTGATGAAAAAGCAGGAAATAAAGATGTTCTTGCAGGGGAGGCACTTAAGATTTTAAGGCTTGATCCTGAGAATTTTGATCATTGGAAAGACTGGAAATACAGTAAACTTCTGAATCCGCATGAAGATGGAGTTGTATGGCAGATAGATCCACGCTGGGTTGAAAATAAAATTCATTCACTGATGCTTAAAAAGTATTCTTCAGATTTTCATAAATTTCCCCTGAGCAGTCTGGCTCTGGTGTGTTATTTTAAAATAAAACAGAACGAACTTGATAATATACGTCTAGTTACGGAAGAAATCAGGCTTGGAGGTGAGTAATGGCAAAAACCGCAAAAATGCGCCTTGTTGAATTAATGATTCTCAAAGAGGACGTGGATGCTGTTATCGAATTTTTAGGAAAAAAAGGTAACTTTCAGATGCAGCAGGAACTGGAACTGAACAATAACGGTTACAATCCTTCAGAAGAAGTTCTTGTTCAGCTTAAAAATGCCCGTTCTTTCCTTAATCTTCCTGATATTACAACTGCAGATTTAGCCGAAGCTTCCCGTCCTACTGATTATGATAAGGTTCTCTGCCAGAAACTTCTTCATGTTGTAGATGATCTTCAGAAACGACAGGTTAATGCCGGTGATGAACTTAAAAAAATCGAAGACACATACAATGAAGCTTCTTCTTTTGCAAACCTTAAGCTTCAATATTCAGAACTGGAGCATCTCTCGTTTCTGTCTCTTCGAATTGGTAAAATTGATCCTGCAGTATTTGATGATCTTGTAACTGCTGCCGGTGGCCGGGCTGTAATCATTCCTCTTGGTGCAGATAAAACAAGAGTGCTTGCTGCCACTACAAAAAAAGGCCGGTTTGCCCTTGATACTGTTCTTAAAGAGCATGGTTTTGTAAACATGGAAGTCCCTGATGATTTTAAGGGGATTCCTGATGATGTTCTGGAAAGCCTTAGATTAAAAAAGGTTCAGTGTAAAAAAGACCTGGATCTTCTTGAAGAAGAAAAACACAATATGGCTAAGACTCATAAGGATCTCCTAAAAAAGTTTATGGCTTCATATTCCATTGCATCGCAGATTACTGTAATGGAAAACAGTCTGGAATCAACAGACCTTGTATATCGTCTTACCGGCTGGATTCCTGAAAGTGAATGTCATGACATGATGACTTGTCTTGATAAAATTTCAGAAGGTAGAATTGCTATCAGGGTTTATGAACCAGGGGAAGTTCCGGCTGTAAGGGCAGGAAAAGAAAAGGTTCCTGTAAAGCTTCATCATGGCAAACTTGTAAGTGCATTTGAAAGGATGATTTTTTCTTACGGAAGTCCTGCTTATGGGACAATCGATCCTACTCCATTTGTGGCAGCTTTCTTTACACTGTTGTTTGGAATTATGTTTGGAGATGCCGGGCAGGGGTTCTGTTTCCTTCTTGCGGGAATTCTTATGTCCCTTAAAGTAGTAAAAATCGACGGGTGGAATAAATTTGCTCCTATTTTCATAGCCATTGGTTGTTCCAGCATGATTATGGGATTATTGACAGGCGAATTCTTTGCTACAGAAGGTACACTGGAGCCGCTTTCACTCTGGATTACAGGTCTCTTTGGGGAACCAAAATTTCCTATACTCGAGATGAAGTTCTGGGAAGCAGAAGACGCAATTTCGATTATTTTCGGTATTTTTGGATTTACAATGGCTGTTGGATTTGTTATCAATTCCATTGGTCTTGTTATTAACGTCATCAATAAAATAAGCCTCAAAAAAATAGGATCTGCTTTCTTTGGCAAAACCGGTCTTTCTGGTGCTGTGTTCTTCTGGTATGTAGTAGCATTTGCTTTAAGGCTTGGACTTCTCAAGCAGTCTCCTCAGTTATATGACTGGATTATAATTGGCGTTTCTCTTTTCTTCTCTGCTTTTGGAGAGCCTTTTGAACGGCTTTTTGATGGAGAACGTCCTGTAATTGAAAACGGATTTGGTTCCCTGCTGATTGGAGGTGTTGTAGAACTTATTGAAGTTATTTCTACATACCTTTCAAATTCAATCAGCTTTGTTCGAGTTGGAGCTTTTGCTCTTGCTCATGCTGTTTTAGGATTCATTATTGCGAAGATGTGTGATGTGTGTCCTTCTCATACAGGAGACATACTGATTCTTATAATAGGAAATGGAATTGTAGTTGTTCTTGAGGGGATGATTGTTGCCATTCAGGTAATCCGTCTTCAGTATTATGAGTTCTTCTCTAAATTTTTTAATGAAACGGGAAGGGAGTTTGCTCCTTTTGCGTTTGAATATAAATAAAATAAATGCGGGTAACCGCAAATGTGAGGTTCTATATGAATAAGAAATTTTTTGCTATTGCTGCAGTATTGCTCTGTTTTTCTGTAACAGCCCTGTTTGCACAGGAAAATGCAGCTGAAGCTCCAAAAGAAGAAACAGCCGTAACAGTTCAGGCACCTTCTTCAAATGCTTCGGGAATCAAGTATCTTGCTGCCGGTCTAGCAGTAGGCGTTGCTTGTATTGCAGGTGGTATGGCTGTAGGTAAAATCGGTGCAGCAGCAATGGGTGCTTTAAGCGAAAATCCAGAAATTTCTGGTAAGGCTCTTCCATTCGTTGGTCTTGCTGAAGGTATTTGTCTTTGGGGATTCCTTGTAGCACTTCTTATTATCGTTCTTAAATAAAAATGGAATACTTTGTAATCGCTCAGCGGGAACTGGTACTGGCCTTTAAACTGGTAGGTGTAGACGGTACCGTTGCCCTTAACAGATCAGAAGCTCTTGAAGCTTTTAACAGAGTAACTGGCCATGGTATGTCTGACAATGCTTTGCCTGTTGAGGAGCGACCAAAGGTTCTGATTTTATCAGAGGATGTTTCTGCTATGCTGGACGAAGAAATAATAGCATGGCAGAAAGGTGCCCGGTTTCCTCTGGTGGTGGAGATTCCCCCCCTTAATGGTCATATAGCAGGAAAAAAATCTCTTACTGAAGCTATCCGGGAAGCAGTTGGTATTTCAATTTAAAAACGAAACAAAAAACGGGAAATAAAATGGAAGAACTCAGATCTACCGAAATACTTGATAGAGAAATTGAAGCAGATGCACAGAAAAAGGCAGCAAAAATTGTTGCTAACGCAGTGGCCGAAGCTGATGCCATCCGCAATGGAGTTGCTGATAGAGTAAAAGCATCCATTGACGAAAAGACAGCTGCTTATGAGGCAAAAATTTCTCTAAAAGAAAAAGAAGCACAAGCATATATACCTCTTGAAAAGGAGAGGTTTCTCGTTGTTTTTTATGATAATCAGGTAAATAAAGCTGTTAATAATTATTTTATAAAGAACGGGGATAAAAAAATCCTTTCACTCCTTGAATCAAAACTGAAACAGTGCACTTTTGCCCTGGAAAACAAGGCTGTTTCAATAAAATATTTTGGCGGGCTAAATGAAAAACAGGTTTTGACTCTTGTAAAAAACGGATTTAAGGGAACTGTTAAAGATTGCTCGGAAATTGCTTTTGAAAAATCAGGCGAAGAACCTTTAAAAGGCAATGAAATTCATCAGGGAATAATAATTGAAAGTGATGATAACACTGTAAAAATCCGTCTGACAATGGATGAGATTATACGTGAATTAAAAGATAAATATTCAGAAGAACTTGCTACAACTCTGTTTTCAGGAGTGTTGCCACAATGATAAAAGGAAGAATTACAAGAATATCAGGTCCAATCGTTTATGCTGAAGGTCTTGAAGGCTGTGGCCTTTATGATGTAGTTGACGTTGGAAATAAAAAAATTATTGGCGAAATTATCCGTCAGAATAAAGATCATGCAACTATTCAGGTTTACGAAGATGATACCGGTATGAAAATCGGTGAAGAAGTGGTTTCCAATGAGAGACCGCTTTCTCTTCGTCTGGGACCAGGACTTGTTGGCACAATCTACGACGGTATTCAGCGCCCCCTGGAATCGATGTACAATAATTCAGGGGCTTTTCTTATTCCGGGACAGCGTACAGAGCCTATTGATGTTACAAAAAAATGGCACCTTGACGTTGCTGGCGGAGTAAAAGAAGGAATGGCAATTGCACCGGGAACTGTTCTTGGAACCGTGCAGGAAACCAAGTCTATTCTTCATAAAATCATGGTTCCACCTACTGTAAAAGGACGTGTTCTTGTTTCCTTTTCGGGAGCTGGAGACTATACCGTTGATGAGGTTATTGGTAAAACAGAACTGGATGAAGAAATCAAGATGAGTCATTACTGGCCATTAAGAAATCCTCGTCCTTTTGAAAAAAAGCTTTCTGTTAGTCAGCCTCTTATTACCGGACAGCGTGTTATTGATGTATTCTTTCCTCTTTCAAAAGGAGGAACTGCTGCCATTCCTGGAGGATTTGGTACTGGAAAAACAATGACTCAGCACGCCATTGCAAAGTGGTGTGATGCAGATCTTATCGTATACATCGGCTGTGGTGAACGTGGAAATGAGATGACAGACGTTCTTACAGAGTTCCCGACACTTATTGACCCGAGAACAGGCCGTTCCCTTATGGAACGAACTATTCTTATTGCAAATACATCAAACATGCCTGTTGCCGCCCGTGAAGTTTCTCTTTATTCCGGTATTACTCTTGCAGAATACTATCGTGACATGGGTATGCATGTTGCCATTATGGCTGATTCAACATCCCGTTGGGCAGAAGCTCTCCGTGAACTTTCCGGTCGTATGGAAGAAATGCCTGCAGAAGAAGGCTTCCCTGCATATCTTCCAACACGTCTTGCTTCATTTTATGAGCGTGCCGGTCGTGTAAACGCACTTTGCGGGCAGGAAGGTTCAGTTTCTGTAATTGGTGCTGTTTCACCTCCAGGCGGAGACTTTTCTGAACCTGTTACTCAGCATACAAAACGCTTTATCAGATGTTTCTGGGCTCTGGACAGGGAACTGGCAAATGCCCGCCATTATCCTGCTATCGGATGGATTGACAGTTATTCAGAATACGCTGATGAAGTTCGTCTCTGGTGGGATACTCTTGATCCACGCTGGGCTGAAGTCCGTATGAGTGCTCTTGAGCTTCTTAAAAAAGAACAGAAGCTTCAGGCTATTGTCCGTCTTATTGGTCCTGATGCACTGCCTGATTATGAAAGAATTGTTCTTGTCGTTGCAGATATGATTAAAAACGGATTCCTTCAGCAAAGTGCCTTTGATCAGGTGGATGTTTACTCTGTTCCAGGAAAACAGATTCAGATTCTTATGCTGATGATGGAATTTTATAAAAGAGGACTGTCGGCCCTTAAGGCTGGTGCACCTTTGATTAAAATATCATCACTTCCTGTTAAGGATGAAATCGTTCGTCTTAAGACAACAGTTCCAAACGATAAGCTGGAAATGATAAAAGAAACTGAAAGTCGTCTAGAAGAACAGATGAAAGAACTGGACAAACTTTATCATAAATTATAACAGGGTTAAAAAATGAAAGGCGTAGAATATAAAGGTGTAAGTTCTGTAGACGGTCCGATTATCGTCGTTAAAAGAAGCGAAAACATTTTTTACAACGAAATTGTATATGTTCGCGACAGAAACGGTGAAAAAAAGACTGGCCGTGTAATTGATCTGAATGAACAGGTTGCTGTTGTACAGATTTTCGGTTCAACAGCAGGTCTCGACTTAAACGAAACATCAGTAGAATTTCTCTCGGAACCAATGGAACTTCGTGTAGGGGAAGGGCTGCTTGGCCGCATTTTTAACGGTCTTGGTGAGCCAATGGACAATCTGCCTCCAATCGTTTCCAGCAAAAAAATCGATGTTAATGGAATGCCGATGAATCCTTTTGCCCGGGTTTATCCAAAGGATTTTATTCAGACAGGAATTTCATCAATTGACGGTATGAATACACTGATTCGTGGACAGAAGCTTCCGATTTTTTCTGGAAATGGTCTTCCTCATAACCGTCTTGCTGCACAGATTATCCGTCAGGCAAAAATCAGAAATTCTGACGAACAGTTTGTAATGGTTTTTGCTGGTATGGGAATTAAATATGATCAGGCTCAGTTTTTTATCAATTCCTTTGAGGAATCCGGTGTACTTTCAAAGGTTGTAATGTTCCAGTCTCTGGCAGATGCTCCATCCATTGAAAGAATTATCACTCCACGCTGTGCCCTTACTGCAGCTGAATATCTTGCTTTTGAAAAAGGAATGCATGTTCTTGTTGTAATGACCGATATGACAAACTATTGTGAAGCCTTGCGTGAAATTTCTACTACACGAGGTGAAGTTCCTGGTCGTAAGGGATACCCTGGCTACCTTTATTCAGATCTTGCAGAACTATACGAAAGAGCTGGTAAAATTAAAGGATCAAAAGGTTCTATTACACAGATTCCAATCCTTACAATGCCAAGTGATGATATTTCTCATCCTATTCCAGATCTTACAGGTTATATTACTGAAGGACAAATTGTTCTTGACCGTGAATTAGGACAATCTGGGATTTATCCTCCAGTGTCAGCTTTGCCAAGCCTGAGCCGTCTGATGAAGGACGGTATTGGTGAAGGTATGACACGAGAAGATCATTCTGGTGTTTCAAGCCAGCTGTTTGCTTCCTACTCAAAAGTAAAATCAATTCGCAATCTTGCTGCCATTATTGGAGAAGAGGAATTAAGCCCTGTTGACAGACAGTATCTTGCATTTGGCGAAGCACTGGAAAACCAGTTTTTTACTCAGGGAGAATACGAAAACCGTTCCATCGAAGAGACTCTTGATCTTGGCTGGAAACTTTTGTCTATGCTGCCGGTAAATGAACTTTACAGAATTAAACCTGAATATATCGAAAAATATCTTCCAAAGTCGGAATAAAGAAGGCTTAAATGGCAAAGCTTAATGTAGCACCAACAAAGTCAAATCTTCTCGCAGTAAAAGAGCAGCTTACAACAGCAGAAGACGGTTACGAACTTTTGAACCAGAAGCGGGAAATCCTTGTTATGGAACTTATGCGGATGGTTGAAAAAGTTAAGCTGCTGGAAGAAAATCTGGATAAACAGATTAACCAAACGTATCCGTCTTTGAGAAATATGTTGAAAACTGTTGGCGGCGACCGTGTTGAACGGATTGCTCATTCCGTAAAGTATGATTTTAAAATGAAGGATAAAACTGTTACAGCCGGCGGTATGAATTTTGCTTCGATTGATGTGGAACTGCCAAAACAACAGCTTTTCTATTCTTTTATGGGAAGTTTTGCAGACAGTGATAAAGTAATGGTTGAATTCTTTACACTTTTAAAGCTTCTTACAGAGATGGCAAGTATCAGAACAATCGCATGGCGTCTTGCAGGGGAAGTTAAAAAGACTCAAAGACGTGTAAATGCTCTTGATAAAATGGTAATTCCACAGACAAAAGAGACAAAGGTTTATATTGAAAGCGTCCTCGAAGAACGTGACCGGGAAAACACCTTTGTTTTAAAGTCTCTTAAAAACAGGAAATCATAAATGAAATCTTTGTTTGATAAAGTTCTTGTAGCCGTAAACGGGTCCCAGCAGTCAATTCACGCTGCAATGTATGCAATTCTTCTGGCAAAGGAAACAAAGTGCAGCATTAGGGCTGTATATGTTGTTGATACAGCAGCCTTAAAACAACTGACAATGAGCAAGTTTCTCTTTAAAGAGGAAAGTGAAAAATACGAACGTAGTCTTGAAACTGAAGGAAAGAATTATCTGGAAATGGTAACAAAACTGGCAGATTCCAAGAATGTAAAAATAGAAACAGAATTGAGGAAAGGTTCTCCATGGTCCGAGCTTATTCGCAGTGCAGATGAGTTTAAGGCTGACTTTATTGTTCTTGGGGGAAGAGAACAGGATAATTATTCTGGTTCCTCCGGACATGATTCACTCAGTGCAACAAATTCTGATGTTTCAGGACATGCAAAATGTAACGTTCTTATTGTTCGGCAAAGAGATATTGAACAGCTTTTTAAAATCAGCTGAAACTAAAATCTTTTTTCAAAAATTGATAAAAATCCTACTTTTTACTATACTAACCTTACTTTGGAAGACTGTTATAAAATTCTTGGCGTCCAGCAAAATGCCACAGCGGCAGAAATCAGACGCGCATATAGATTAAAAGCAAAACAACTGCATCCGGATATTACAGGCACTGCAGAAACTACACCTGAATTCATCAGGCTTGTAAAGGCATACGAGATTCTTTCTGATACCAGAAAGCGCAGTCTTTTTGACGAATCAATTTTTCATACAAAATATACCAGAGCAACGGGGTCTGGAGATTCCTTTAATTACAGGGAATGGCTCTTAAAACGCAGCGACAACGAAAGTCGTGCAAAACTTGTGTTTTTTGATTTAATTCACGGAAGGGAAGATGATGCTGTGGGGGAGTTTGTTGAGTTCAGCAGCAGTTATTCAAATTTCAGGTTGTCTGACTGGTTTACCCGTGAAGATTTTATGGATTACGGCTTTATTCTTTCTGAAGAACTTGTTCTTCGAGAGCAGTATTATGATGCCTTTAATCTCCTTGAACAGATTATTAAAATGGAAAAGACTTTTGATTATTTCCGTCTGTTCTTTCCTGAAGTACAGGATCTGGCACTAAGTATTGTTAAGTTTCAGATAGATGGTAAAATTAATGATGAGCTTTGTCTCGACATCTGGGAACGCGCCCTGGAACTGGATTTCGGGAAGAAGAACGATTGTATTTTCCTTCAAAAAATGGCAGAAGCTTACAGAAGAATGGGAGATGAAACAACAGCCCGAATTTGTGCAGAAGAAGCACTAAAATTGTAAAAAGTCAGCAGGAGTAATATATGATTCGCTTAAAGAACGAAAAAGAAATTGATGGAATCAGAAAGAGCTGTCACGTTCTGGCAGACCTTTTTAGAGAAATTGTGCCTCAGGTAAAGCCTGGCATGAGCACAAAGGATGTTGATGATCTTGTGGTAAATTTTATAAAAAAAGCCGGTGGAACTCCTGCATGGTACAGAGAAGATTTTAAAGGTGCGGCTTGTATCAGTATTAACAATGAAGTTATTCATGGTATTCCATCAAAAAAACGCATAATTCATGATGGAGATCTTGTTTCCCTTGATATAGGCATTGATCTGGATGGATATATTTCGGATTCAACACATACTGTACAGGTTGGAAATGTTAAGCCAGAATACAAAAGACTTGTTCAGGCAACAAGAGAAAGCCTTGCTGCAGGTATTGCTGCATGTGTAGCAGGAAACAGAATAAAGGACATTTCAAGGGCTGTAAACGATGTAGCATACGGAAAATATGGTTATGGCGTAGTATACGATTTCTGTGGTCATGGAGTTGGTCTTGATGTTCATGAAGATCCAAGTGTTCCAAATGTACCACAGTTTGGACCTAATCCAAGAATTCAGCCAGGAATGGTTCTTGCAATTGAGCCAATGATTAATATTGGAACTGCTGCTGTAAAAGTTCTTGATGACGGATGGACGGTAGTTACTGCAGACGGAAAGTGGAGCTGCCATGAAGAACATACTGTTGCAATTTTTGAAGATCATACAGAAGTTCTTACAGCTTGTGATGATTTAATCTGCTAAACGATAAAAAGGACGTTCAGTAACTTTTTCAGGAGCGTCCTTTTTTTTGTTTTAAATATAGTTCACTTTTATGTAACCAAATTCAGCTTTTATGTTTATATTTATATAAAGAACAACAGATGTGGAGGATTACAAAATATATGAAACTTAAGAAATTTGGCATAATGACTGCTTGCTGGCTCGGAGTTGCTGTACTGACTTATGGTGCACTCAGTTTTATTTCAGGACGGACTAAAGTTGAAGGTACTGCTGATACAGTTTTTGCTGAAACACGCAGTACAAATTCATCAAAACCTGCCGTAACTATTTCACCAGAAAGCTTAAAGGTAATTGAAGCCCTTCAGAATTCATTTAATGCTATCTCAGACGGTGTACTTCCTTCTGTCGTAGAAATTGATGTTACCGAAAAAACAACTGTAACACAGACTAATCCATTTGATGAAATTCCATTTTTCTTTTTCGGAATTCCAAATGATAATGAAAACGGAAGAAAACCTAGAACACGAGAACTGGAGCAGAAAGGTCTTGGTTCAGGCGTAATTGTTCGTCGTACAGGTAATACTGTTTATGTTCTTACAAATAATCATGTTGCCGGAAAAGCTACAGAAATTACTGTAAACCTTAATGACGGCCAGAAATTTGATGGGAAGCTTGTTGGTGCTGATGAACGCTCTGATATTGCACTTGTTTCCTTTGAAGCAAAATCTGATTCTAATATTGTAGTTGCCGCTCTGGGAGACAGTGACAGTGTAAAAGTTGGAGATATCGTTCTTGCAATGGGTGCACCTCTTGGATACAGTCAGTCTGTAACACAGGGAATTGTTAGTGCTACAGGCCGAAGTGGTGACAAAATTGGTAATATGAATGACTTTATTCAGACAGATGCTGCCATTAACCAGGGAAACTCAGGTGGACCTCTTGTAAATATTTACGGAGAAGTAATCGGAATCAATACATGGATTGCTTCCAGTTCCGGTGGAAGTCAGGGGCTTGGATTCTCTCTCCCAATTAATTCACTCAAAAAATCTATTGAAGACTTTATTTCAAAAGGCAAAATTGCTTACGGATGGCTTGGTGTTAGTCTTGTGGATGTTACTGATGATTTTAAGAAAGATCTTGGTGTAAAAGGAAAAAATGGTGCATTTGCATGTCATGTATTCTTTGATTCTCCTGCTTATAAAGGTGGAATACAGGCCGGCGATTTTATTGTTGAACTTAATGGTAAGGCTATAAAAAATCAGAATGAACTTGTAAGGGAAGTTGGATATCTTCCTGCCGACAAAAAAGCTGAATTTAAGGTTATCCGCGGCGGTAAAACAGTTACAGTATCAGTTCTAATCGAAGAACGAACTGAAAAAGTATCAAATGATAATTCAAAGCTGTGGCCTGGATTTATTGCAGCCCCATTAACAGACAAAATTAAAAAGGAACTTAAGATTGAGGATCAGAAGGTTAGTGGAGTTGCAGTCCTTAATGTAATGGAAAAAACTCCTGCCGCTGCCATGCGTCTCCAGAACGGTGATATCATTACAGCTGTAAATGATGTAAAGGTGTCAAATGTGTCAGATTTCTACCAGGCATTAAGTCTTGCCGGTAAAAAAGAAATCTGGTTTGATGTTTATAATGACGGTCACACTCTTGTGACAAGCAAATATAAACTTTAGTAAAGTATTATCACTTTATTCTCCCCGGATTAACTTGTGGCTACTGAAAAAGGTGTCATTCCCGTGCTCGATATGGGAATCTTATTTTGTAACTTATTGTATTACAAAAAGATAGATTACTGGATCAAGAGCGGTAATGACATTTTTTTGGACTTTTTCAATGGCATCGATTAACTTTCGGGGCTTTTTTTTGTAAACCTGGAAACGGACTTTCCATTATTGACTAATTCAAAATAAATTTGTTATTATCTATTACTCATATTTTAAATTTAGTCGTTAGAGTATCCGTTACACTTTGCGGCGTAGAAGAGGTAAATTAATGTACGCACTTTTTGAATACAAAGGTAAACAGTACAAGGCTGAAAAAGGTGAACTCATTCAGGTTGACAAAATCGATGCTGAAGCTGGTGCAAAAATCACAATTGATTCAGTTCTTTTGGTTAGCGATGGAGACAATGTAAAAGTAGGAACTCCATTTGTTAATGGCGCAAAAATCGAAGTTGAAGTAGAAAACGACATTCGTGATAAGAAAGTTCTTGTTTTCAAATACAAGGCAAAGAAAGACTATCACCGTTTTATCGGACACAGACAGGAATACACAAATATTCGTGTTAAGAACATCATCGGCTAATTAAACTGATGACGGCAGTAACACTTTCAACTGGCAGAAACGGCGTGTTAATCAATTGTAAAGCTAACGGACATGCTGGTTTTTCTAAGAAAGGAAGTGACATAGTTTGTTCTGCAGTAACTGTTTTACTGAGAACGGCCATGCAGGTACTTTCACAGTGTGAGGGCGTTGCACTAAATGCTGATACATCTTCCCGCGGAAATCTCGCATTCAGCGTGGAGATTACAAAAGACAGTCAGGAAACTGAGGTTTGTCTTAAAACAACTGCAGCTTTTTTGAGGGAAGGCTTTAAGTCTCTTTCAAAAGAATATCCGGAGAATGTAAGCTTTACGGAATGCTGCTCAGCGGGAAACTAAAAATCGATAATAATACGGAGGCATCCTATGGGACGCAGTAAAGGTGGTAGCGGCGCAAAAAACGGCCGTGATTCAAATCCAAAACACTTGGGCGTTAAAGTATACGGTGGACAGGCTATTACAGCTGGTTCAATCATCATTAAGCAGCGCGGAACAAAAATCTTCCCTGGCGACAATGTAAAGAGAGCTGGAGATGACAGCCTTTTCGCTACAGCTGACGGTGTAGTTCTTTTCAGTGAACGCAAAAACAGAAAGTTTGCCAGCGTTGTAACTGCAGAAGAATCTGCTAAAAAAGCTGAAAAACCAGCTGTAAAGAAAGCAGCAGCTCCAAAAGCTGAAAAGCCAGCAGCAAAAAAAACTTCAGCTAAGAAAGCAGCTGAACCAAAAGCTGAATAATTTAGATTAAACGTTTACTTAAATAAACTTGATCAAGCCCGGATTTCAGTTTACTGTATCCGGGATTTTTTTTAGAGAGGTAGGTACATGAATTTATTTGCTGATGAAGCCGTTATTGAATGTGTTGCCGGTAAGGGTGGAAACGGTTGTATTTCTTTCAGACGCGAAAAATATATTCCAAGAGGCGGCCCAAACGGTGGTGACGGCGGTAATGGTGGCAATGTAGTTTTCATTTGCAAAAGAAATGTCCGTACCCTCGCAAATATTCGTTTTAAACACTTTTTTCGTGCAAAGTCCGGTGGAGACGGTCAGGGCTGGAATAAATATGGACGTGATGGAGAAGACATTGTAATCGCTGTGCCACCTGGAACTACCATTCGTGATTATGAAACAAACGAACTTTTAACTGAATTCACTACAGAATCTGAAGAGGTTCAATTTATTGCCTGTCGCGGTGGAAATGGCGGATGGGGTAATGTTCATTTTAAAACACCTACAAATCAGGCTCCTCGTATTGCCAATAAAGGACAGCCAGGGGAAGAAAAAAAGCTTAAACTGGAATTAAGTATCATGGCTGATATTGGCCTTGTAGGTTTTCCAAATGCA
Organism: Treponema sp.; assembly: GCA_045627285.1. Classification (GTDB taxonomy): domain Bacteria; phylum Spirochaetota; class Spirochaetia; order Treponematales; family Treponemataceae; genus Treponema_D. The sequence continues at coordinate 31,660 of JAZQNJ010000117.1, forward strand.
GGTAAATCTACTTTACTTGATGCTTTTACTAATGCCCGACCAAAAATTGCACCATATCCTTTTACAACAAAGATTCCAAACCTCGGTGTTCTTCGTGCTGATCAGGAGAGAGATGTAATTATTGCCGATATACCTGGTATTATTGAAGGAGCTTCTGAAGGAAAAGGACTTGGTATCCGTTTTCTTAAGCATATAAGCCGTACTCAGGGGCTTCTTTTTATGATTGACTGTTCTGATGACGAATGTTTTACCGCATATAATACACTTTGTGCTGAACTTGAAGGCTTTTCTACAGAACTTCTGGATAAACCTCATATCGTACTTTGTAATAAAATAGATGTGGAAGGTGCTCAGGAAAGAGCAGATAAGGTTGCAGAAGAAATTAAAAAGACAGAGGCAGATACTGTTGTATTAAAGGTGTCTGTTGCTGCTCATAAGGGTATGAATGATATACGGCTGGCAATTCTTGATCTTGTAAAAAAAATGGAAACAAAAGAAGTTGATGAAGGAAGTGAACCTCCTGTAAATAAATTTCTGGCATCCCGCTCTGTTGATACAGATGCTGAAGTTCAGTTTCCTGGCAGTGAAAATTGAAAATAGCAGTTTTAGGCGGAAGTTATAATCCTGTTCATTTGGGGCATCTCATTCTGGCAGATTGTGTCTGTAAAGAACTTGGGTATGATAAAGTTTTATTTGTACCTGTATATAATCCGCCACATAAAGAAATGGCAGATGCTGCTTCTCCAGAAGATCGTCTTGCTATGGTTCGGAAGGCGGTGGAAGGGGACAATCGTTTCGAAGCTGAGGATTTTGAAATCCGTAAACAGGGAATCTCTTATACATGGGATACTATTTGTGCACTTGAAGACAAATATAAAGGCCGTCTAACAGATAAAATAGGTCTTATAATGGGGCAAGATCTGGCCGTTCACTTTAATCTATGGAAAAATGCAGATCTCCTGGCAGAAAAATGCCAGCTGATTCTGGCAGTACGACCAGACAGTTATGTTAAAAGTACAGGTTCTATTAACAAGGCTGTTGGTGGTTATGAAGAAGAAATTTCCTTTAATCCTGAGAATTTTAAGTGTAATTACATAAAGGTTTTTAATCCGGAAATGGCAATTTCATCATCTGATATACGGGACAGAATAAAAGATGGAAGGGCATTTCGTTATCTTGTTAGCGACGGAGTATTTAACTATATTAGAGACAGGAAGTTGTATGGATTTAAAAATGACTGATTTAAATAATCCTCAGGAATTAGAAGCTGTTATTAAAAAAATAGACTGTGAATTAAAGGGGGCTGTTGGACAGAAACGCTATGACCACTCAGTCAGAACTGCAGAAACTGCGGAAAAAATGTGTGCTTTGTACAATTTGAATCCAAGAATAGGATATCTCGCAGGCATTGCCCATGATTTGTGTAAAGAAATGCCTAAAGATGAAATGAAGGCACTGGCTGTTAAGGATCTGAATCCGGTTACAGAACTGGAAGACAAAAATCCAGGTCTGTTTCATGGACGGGCAGCTGCTGTTTTAATAAAAAGCAAATATGGTATAGATGATAAGGATGTTCTTGAGGCCATAGCAAATCATACTTTTGCAGCAGAAAATTTATGTGATCTTGGAAAAATCCTTTTTGCTGCAGATAAAATTGAACCGGGAAGACCTCAGTCAACCGATGAGTACAGAGCTGATCTGTTTTCTAAGCCCCTTGATTATTTGACTCTTTCAGTGCTGCAGGAGAATATTGAATATCTGGAAGTTCGCGGTAAATCTGTTGCAGAGGCTTCTTATAAACTACGTGACCAGCTTTTAACTATGACTGGGGGTAATAAATGAAAATGAATTACAGTTCTGGAAATAAAGGGGCTCTTCTTCTAGTACTTATTTTTGTGATTATAGTTAGTGTGGGGGGCTTTATAGGCCTTTCCATGCGGGAAGATACTGTAGGCGAAAGTTTAAAAAATGATTCTGTAATTAAAACATTGTTTGTAATGGAAGATAAGGATCAGGTAATTTTTACAGATGTTTTTATCTATTACCCGGTATCAAAACGTGGTGCTCTTATTAATATTCTCGGTAATACAGGTGCTATTTACCAGAGCCTTGGAAGAGTTGACCGTATCGATGCAATTTATACTGAAAAAGGAATTGAAGTTTATAAAAGTGAAATTGAAAAGCTGATAGGTCAGGCAATTCCATTTTATATTGAGCTTAATATGGCTAAATTCGGCGAACTTACAGATATGCTGGGAGGAGTAAAGGTTTTTGTTCCATCGCCTGTTGATGTTAAGACGGAAGAAGGTGAACGATGGCTTCTTCCTAGCGGTGCTGTTACTCTCGATGGTGATAAAATAAATACATACCTGACATATGTTAAGCCTGAAGAAGGTGAAGAGGAATTAACTGACAGACGACAGAACGTAATGGTTGCTTTTTTAAGTGCCATGAACAGAAATTCCAGTTCTCTTCTGGATACTAAGAGATTTTCTCTTTATGCAAAGAAAATGAAATCAAATCTCAAGGAAGATGACCTTTACAGTCTAATTTCAGAGATTTCAAATGTAGATTCGGAACGTCTTATTCCACAGACAATTACTGGATCAAGGCGTCTTGTAGATGGAAAAATGCTCCTTTTTCCGTTTTACGATGGACAGCTTATTAAGGATGTTGTAAATCAGGCTGCAAACTCTCTTATTGCACTTGATGATACAAGTATCAACCGTATTTATGTTCTTGAAATTCAGAATGGTACTACAACACAGGGGCTTGCCCGCAATACAGCTGCTCTTTTGAAAAGTACAGGTTATGATGTTTTGAGTACAGTAAATGCAGAAAAAAATGACCTTGAAAAAACCGTTATCATCAATCATATTGGAAATAATGAAATTGCAAAGAATCTGGGAGATTTCATTCATTGTACAAATATTGTTGAAGAAGAAATCAGACCGGAGTCAGAAGGTTCTGAATCTAACTCAAATGTCGATTTCACCATCATCCTTGGTAAAGATTTCGATGGTAGATATGTAAAAAATACTGGAGGTAAGTAATGGCAGAAAAAACAATTAAAGATCAGGCTATGGAGATTGCACAGCTTCTGGAAGATGGAAAAGCAGATGATGTTACAGTAATTGATGTTGCAGCTCTCAACAGCTGGACAGATTATTTTGTTATTGGAACTGTTCACAGTTCAACTCACTATCAGGGACTTGGAAAGGCAATCAAGGATTATGTTAAGGAAAATGATATGCAAATTCACCTTACACATACAAAAGTTTCTGGTGGAGAAGACTGGAACCTGGTGGACATTGGACCAGTTGTTGTTCATCTGATGTCAAAGGATGCCCGTGACTTTTATGAGCTTGAAAAGCTTTGGCACGCTGGAAACTTCCTTAAAGGATCAAAAGCATAAGGTTGCCTGAAATAAAAAAAATGGGAGGCCGGAAAATATGTGTGTAGAACATATTTTTCTGCTTCCCATTTGTCCTTTTAAACAGCCAGCCGTTAATTTTGATTAAATAACATCAAAATCATCGTTAAAGCCATTGTCCGATTCTGTTGTGTCCTCATCTGTGACATCAACATCAAGATCATCATCAAAAGCTTCATCATACATGTCAGCATCTTCGAAATCGTTTAATGATGTATCATCTTCTTCTATGATATCTTCTGTGTCAGCATAGATATCGTTGATCTCATCATCGTACGAAAAGCCAGAACCTGTAAATGAACCGTCCAATAATTCACTTTCACTGAACATTTTGCCTTCCTTGCTTAAACAAATGTAAGAAAATAATAAATTTTACCGCATTTGTAGTCAATAAAATTTCCAAAATTCTTTATGAATTTATTAAAAGATTTCTTATTGAGAAAAATTGTCAGTGTCCGGTGAGGTGACTTTAATTGACTTTACTATGCAAATTAGTATAATTCTGATGATATGTTGTTGGATGTTACAATTCATGCTCCGGCCAAAGTTAACCTGGGTTTAAAGGTTTTTCCTAAGCGGGCTGATGGATTCCATAACATCGAGAGTATTTTTCAGACTGTCGGTTTAAAAGACACCTTAAATGTACAGGTAATTCCGGAAGATAATAAATGTATTGTTGATGCAGGAAGTCTTATTCTGCCTGAATCCAATACTTTTACTACAACATACAATGCTTTTTGCCGTCTTACAGGAATTCATACCGGAGTAAAGGTAACGCTTAAAAAGGTGATTCCTCTTGGAGGTGGATTGGGGGGAGGATCCTCCGATGGAGCATATTTTTTGAAGGCTCTGGCCATGATTCATGACGTCGAGCTTACGGACGAACTTGCAGATGCAGTTGCAGCTGAGGTTGGTAGCGATGTATTTTTCTTTCTGCATAGCGGAGAGAATGAAATAAATAGCGGTTGTGCAGTAGTTACCGGACGAGGTGAATTTGTAAAGCAGATTCATCCCCGGGAAGATCTGTATTTTATACTTATCTTTCCACAAATTCATAGCTCTACAAAAGAAGCCTATGGACTGGTGGATAGTTCATATGAAGCAGGAGTTTTTACATCCTGTCCCGAACTGACAGACCTAGAGGCTATTTACAGAAGTCCATTAAAGGGATGGACTTTTGCAAACAGCTTTACATCTGTCTTGGTACAAAAGTACCCTGTAATCGGAAAAGCCATTGAAGATTTAAGAAATTCTGGCTGTCCCTGGGCTGATATGTCCGGGTCTGGTGCCACTGTTTTTGGAGTCTTTGATTCTAAGTCCGATGCTGAAAAGTCTTTTGTACAGCTACAAAAAAGTTGGAATCACTGTATCTTGCTGAGGTGATTTGGCTTATAAATTTTGCAGTGGAGGAGTTTACTCATATGGAAGTATCAGAACTGCGCATTAGAAAAGTATTGGCTGAAGGTAAGCTTAAAGCTTATGTAACAGTAACATTTGACAGTTGCTTTGTTGTTCACAATGTAAAAATCATTGAAGGCAAAACAGGTCTGTTCATTGCAATGCCAAGTCGTAAAACGGCAAATGGAGAGTACAAGGATGTTGCACATCCTGTAAGTCCGGAATTCAGAGCTGCTTTACAAGATAAAATTCTTGCTGAATATAATGCCGGTCACTTTTCAGAAGCTTCTGCTTCGGAAGAAGGTGACGAATAAAAGGGCTTTTTGGGCCGTCGTCAAGCGGTAAGACAATGGCTTTTGGTGCCATCATTCCACAGGTTCGAATCCTGTCGGCCCAGATAATCCGTAGTTACGGATTTTTATAAAATTAAGAGAGGCTGGCTAAACTAAGTTTTAGATGACCGCTCAAAATTAAAGGAGTTTCATTATTATGGAACAGTTTACAGTTAATGCAAAAACACGTCAGGAAACAGGTAAAAAAGCAGCAAAGCTTATCCGTGCTGCTGGAAACATTCCTGCTGTTATGTATGACGAAGAAGGTAAGGCTACATCAATCGTTGTAGAATCTGCAGAATTTAACAAGGCTTGGCGCAATATCACTGCAACAACTCTTGTTACACTTAATGTTGACGGTAAAGCATGCGATGCATTTATCCGCGATACAGAATATGACATCATTAACGATGAAGTTCTTCATGCAGATTTCTTTGTAGTAAGCAACACAAAGCCTGTTACACGCAAATTTAAACTCCAGTACTCAGGTACTGCAGCTGGTGTTCTTAAAGGTGGTTTCATGGTTAAACACCTTCCAGAAATCAAAGTTAAGGCTCTTCCAAAAGACCTTCCAGCTCGTGTAGTTATCGATGTTTCAAAGATTAACATTGGTGATGTTTACCGCGTTAAAGATATTCCTCTTGGAGATAAAGTAACTGTACTGACAAATGCAGAAGCAGAAATCATTACAGTAGCTCCAGCTCGCTAATTCTTTAACAGATAAAGAGAAAGTCCCTGTTTCAGGGACTTTTTTTTTGCTTTAAAACACTGTAAAATATAGTTATGGCTTTTTTTAACAGAAAGAATTTATTTTTTGTATTTTCAATTATTCTTGGAATTAATACTGCAGTTCTCTTTGCACAGAATATGAATGCAGCCGCTGCAAATAAGAAGACTGCTGTAAGGTATTTAAAAATTGCACAACAATATGCAGCCTCAAAAAACTGGAAAGCAGCCGATTCTAATGCCAGTCTTGGTATTTCTTATGATGATACAATTGCCGATTTATGGTATATCCGGGCACTTGCATCCAAAATGGAAGGTGTAGAAAAGGCAAAGGTACTGCCCTTAGTAGAAAAAGCTCTTGATGACTGTCAGTGGGTGGATTATAACCAGGATAACGCCCGGGTTCTTTGTGCAGATGTGTTGTGCGATACAAGAGAATTTTCAAAAGCACTCGATTTACTTGATTCAGAACCTTTTCTTTTTTCAGCAGATGCAGAATACATTCGTATAAAAGCTTTCTACAATTTAAACTCTGAAGAATATTCACAAAAAGCTCGGGAAAAAATCGATGCCGCCAGAAGAATTTATCCTGAGGATCAAAGATTTGCCGAACTGTTTTTCAGATATGAATATGCTGCAGGTGGCCGTAACGATAAAAACAGTAAAATTGCAGATTCTTTTATTGCAGCATCTTCGTTTTATAAAAAAACTTCTCCTGAACTTGAAGTATATTGTGCTCTTTTTTCGAATGGTGAACATAAAATCAGGATGCTTAAATCCTTCAATGCAAAAAATCGAAAAACACCCCTATATGCAGTTGCTGCATTAAAGGAAGGACTTATTTCCGAAGATAAAGCACTGGATTATTTTTATTCCTTCGCAGATAAATCCATAGACTTAAAGATTCTTTTGGATTTTGCCAGAGCCCTTAAAGATCCTGAAGCAATCAGAGAGTTTGGTGAATATCTTAATTCATATAACGGAATCATTTATTCTGATACTGACGGAGATTTAGCATTTAACCTGAAAGTTGAATATAAACGAGGTCGTCCTGAAAAAGTTTATTATGATGAAAATCAGGATGATGTGGATGACTGGTTTGCTTTATGTGATTTTGGTGTACCTTATTTAGTTCAAATTTCAAATTTTGTGCCTGATATTTCAAATGACGGCCAGAATATGACAGAAAATCCTAATTCCATCAATATCGAATATGCTTCATGGCCTTCAATTTCACGGGTTGTGTACGGAAGAAACGAAAAGAATGGGGATTATAAAGTGTGCTATAATCTGGTTCATGAAGAATTGCTGTGGACTCCTTTTGTAGTGGAACCTCATGAAGTAATAAAAGGTATTACCGGAATTGATTTTTTCTATCCAGAAATCAACAGGCAGGCTGCAAACATTTATGCTGTTAATCTCGTTAAAGCTGCATCAAGCTGTACATTTCCTTCTGAAGAACGTAAAGGTGCAGAAATCCGCCTTAGTCTGCTTCAGGGAATCCCTCAAATGGCACGATACTACGTTAACAATGTTATGTATGCTCAGACTCAGTTTGTTGACGGAAAACCGGCCCTCAGGACTGTAGATGTTGACGGAGATGGACTTTTTGAAACAACAGAAACATATGGTTTTACAGAAAATATAAGACAAAATGTGCTTTCTCTGGAAGATGAAATCCAAGTTTTAAAAAATCTTTTTGGTGAAGGAATTGCAGGATCCGGAATTTATTTAAAAATGATTCAGGTTGATACAAACGGAGACACCATTCCTGATTTTACAGAAGAATATACCGAAGGAAGAGGGAAGACTTCTACATGGGATACAGATAATGACGGTACTTGGGATACTCGTTATGTAAAATATGCTTCAGATGCAGAAGGTAATCTGATAGAAGAAACATTGTTTCATCAGCCTCTTTCGGGAGAAGTTGTTTCAGTTCAACTTAAAAACGGGGTGCCTGTAAAAGTAACAGAAGGCGATACTGCTATTTTAGTAGCAAAGTCTGAAGATTTAGATTTATTTTGGATCGGTTCAGAGGGAACAAAGGAGGATGGACTGCTTATCTTAAAAAAAGTGAACAGATCAACTCCACAAGGAATATGTTGTCTTGTAGAAGGCAAGCATGGCAGATTTATGGCAGTAAGAATTGGAAAATATATTTTTGGAAAGCTGCTGCCTGAAGAAAAGGTTAGTCTGGAAAAAGTAGAAAATGAAAATTAATTTTATAAAAGCAACATCACTTGTTATTTCTGCTTTAATAATGGCAGGTTGTTCATCAACAGGTGAAAATATAAATGTCTTTGTTCAGCCGGATTATACTCTGGAAGACGTTCGTAAGGAAGAATCCAAAAGAATTGATGAACTGGCAGAAACAGATTTAATTCAGGCTTACTGGAGGGCCAGTCTCCTCAATGATGAAAAAACGATAGCTAAAATATCTGAAAAAGTAATTTCTGCCTGTAATGAGTCTATAAAAAAAGAAGAATGGTTTAAAGCTTACAGATATTGTTCAGCTCTTGAATATCTCAATTATGACGGCTTAATAAAACCTGCTAAAGACAGCATTCAGCTTAAACAGCTTTGTGAATCAAAAGTCAGCAGCTTTACACCATCTGCTGATTCTACAGGGAAGGTTTCAAGACTTATTAACGGAACTGTTACAGTCTGGGTTGATAAAGGAATCAGAGTAGAAAACGGCATGGGATATGCCGACCGTGTAATTGGTTCTGGATTTTTTATTTCGAAGGACGGCTATATAGTTACAAATCATCATGTAATTGCGGATTTAGTTAATCCAAAGTATGAAGGATATGCCCGTCTTTATGTAAAACTTGCAGAAGATACAGAAACAAGGGTTCCTGCTAAGGTAATCGGCTGGGATTCAGTAATGGATCTTGCAGTGTTAAAGACTGAAGTAGAGGCTCCTTATGTATTTAGTCTTGGTTCGAGCCGAAATCTAGATGTAGGAGATAAAGTTTTTTGTATAGGTTCTCCAATCGGGCTTGAAAAAACTTTAACAAGCGGCATTGTAAGTGCAATTGACCGTGTTCTTTTTAGTGCCGGTCCTGTAATGCAGATTGACGCTTCTGTAAATTCTGGAAACAGTGGTGGTCCCTGTGTTGATCAATCAGGTGCCGTACAGGCAGTAGTTTTTGCAGGTATGCTTCAGTATTCAGGGTTAAATTTTGCAATTCCCGTAGAATATTTAAAAGCTGAGCTTCCGAATCTTGTGAACGGTGGAAAATTTGAACACAGCTGGATCGAAGCCAGCGGTAAAACAATTCGTTCTGGTGCAGTTGATAAAGGTGTTGAACTGAATTATGTAATGCCTGGGGGATGTGCTTTTAGAGCAGGACTGCGGGCAGGAGATATTATAACTGAAATTGAGGGCACCAGAGTTTCAAATCTTGAAGATCTTCAGAAAAGGATGATGGGAATTCCTGCGGATTCAATAATAAAAATTAAATACCAAAAAGATGGAAAGCTCCAGGAAAGTAATATTTTTGTGACTGCAAGACCAATTAATCCAGGATACAGCTTTTTTAAGAATGATTTAATATCAGGATGTTTTACAGCCATATTCGGAATGAAGTTGAATCCAATTTCAGAAAGCAGAAAAAAATATCAGATTGAATCAGTTATAAAAGGTTCTATTGCTGATGAAAACGGCTTTTCAGACAGTGATCCTGTGGAAGTAAAAGGAATTCAATTTAATAAAGACAATACTGCTATTTATGCAGAAGTATATGCAAAAAACAGAAAAAAAGGATATTTAGACATAAGCATGGGTATTTCCGCTCCGCTGGACAGCCCGTATTATTTCTAATAAAATGAGCACTCTATGACAGAAATGAAGTATAAGCGCAACTTTTGTATTGTTGCACATATCGACCATGGTAAATCTACTCTCTCTGACCGTCTTATTCAGAAGTCAAAAATCATTGACGATCGCCAGATGACAAACCAGATTCTGGATAATATGGATATTGAAAGGGAACGTGGAATTACGATCAAATCTCAGGCTGTAACAATTCCATATCATGCAAAGGATGGACACGATTATGAACTTAACTTTGTCGATACTCCAGGTCATGTAGATTTTTCGTACGAAGTTAGCCGTGCAATTGCATCTTGTGAAGGAGCTCTTCTTCTCGTTGATGCAGCTCAGGGGGTTGAAAGTCAGACTGTTTCTAATTTTTTTATGGCATTTGAACAGGATCTTGAAATTGTACCTGTCATCAATAAAATTGACCTTCCTTCTGCTGATATTCCCAGTGTAAAGCATCAGATTGATCATGATTTAGGCCTTGATGGGGAAGATGCAGTTCTCTGCAGTGCAAAAACTGGTGAAGGAATTGATGAACTTATGGAAGCTATTGTAACAAAGTTTCCCGCTCCAGATGGTGATCCTGAAGGAAAAGCCCAGGCTCTTATTTTTGACTGTCATTATGATGAATATAGGGGCGTAATAATTCATATTCGTGTTAAAGAAGGCCGCATCAAGAAAGGTGACGGAATTCGCTTTATGTCCAATAATGCAGATTATAAAGTTGAACAGATTGGTATTTTTAAAATCAATTATGAGGAAACTGCATATCTTGAGGCCGGTGATGTAGGTTATATTATTGCTGGATGTAAAACAGTAAGTGATGTTAAGGTCGGTGATACTGTAACATTATCTTCTGATCCAGCTCCTGAACCACTTCCAGGTTTTAAGGAAATTAAGCCTGTTGTATTCTCTTCCATCTATCCAATGGATTCAAATGATTATGAAGAATTAAAAGACAGTATGGAAAAACTTAAGCTTAACGATGCCAGCCTTACTTATGATAAAGATAACTCCATCGCTTTAGGCAACGGTTTCCGCTGTGGTTTTCTTGGACTTCTTCACCTGGAAATTATTCAGGAACGTCTTGAACGTGATTATGGTCAGTCAGTTATCTTTACATCCCCATCTGTAGAATATAAATGCACCCTTACAAATGGAGAAGAGATTACAATTGATAATCCTACAGAATTCCCTGAAACAAAGATTAAGGAAGCAAGAGAACCGTATATCCGGGCTTCTATCATTACACCTGCAGAATTCATAGGTTCTATTATGAATCTCTGTACAGAAAAACGTGGTGAACAGAAAAACATGCAGTATCTCGATGAAAAGCGTGTTGAACTCACATACGAAATGCCTCTTTCCGAAGTACTCTTTGATTTTTATGATCGCATAAAAAGCTACAGTCGCGGTTATGCAAGTTTTGATTACGAAGTTATTGAATATCGGCTTACAGATCTCGTAAAAGTAGATACTCTTATTAATTCTAAGCCTGTTGATGCTTTGTCTTTCCTGGCATTTCGTGCGGGAGCTGTGGCCAGAGCTAAAAAAGTTTGTGAACGCCTGAAAGACGAAATCAGCCGTCAGCAGTTTAAAGTTGCAATACAGGGAGCTATTGGAAGTCAGATTATTGCCAGAGAAACAGTTAATGCCGTTAGAAAAGATGTTCTTGCAAAATGTTATGGTGGTGACGTTACTCGTAAACGTAAGCTTCTTGAAAAACAGAAGGAAGGTAAAAAGCGCATGAAGATGGTTGGAAACGTTGAATTGCCACAAAGTGCGTTCCTTGCGGTTCTAAAAGAAAAAGAAGATTAAATTTTTAAGCCTGTGATGCACATAAAACGCAGCAGGCTTTTTTATTTCATATCCTTTAGAAAAAAATCAATTTCAGATCGTACTCTTTTTAAGAAGCTTATATTTTCAGGGTTAAATATATACCCGTCAGGAAAGTGCAGGTAAAGATAATCTTTTTCCCATAGGAGCTTGTTTAGTTCTGTTGAAAGGTCTGGATGAGGCGGAGGAAGTGCATTATTTCCCTTTGAAAGAAGGTCTTTAATTCTTGTAAGATCTCTGCGTTCATTTTTTATTACATCAGTGACTTTGATTTCTGCGTTTGATGATGTTTTAATAATTTCTTTGTACAATAATTCCTTATCCTTTATTTCTGGATAACCTTTTAATATAGAATTCAATTCAGATGGATTAATCATGGGAAGGTTCAGTGGAATTCCAGTTAAGCCTGTATCAAAAAGGTTTTCTTCTTTACAAAAATATTGCTTAAATAGTTCTCCGTAGCCGGAAAGGGCTGGATCGGTAAATTCGGGTCTATTTTTCCCTTCGATTTTTTTCGAGGTGTTTTTGAATGCGGCCTGGTAATTTTCAACGGGATTGAATCTTCCTGACAAAAAGAGTCTTGAAAGGTGAGCTGGAGCTCCACGAACATGGGTATGACCGGTTGAAAATGAAAAATCAAGTCCTGTAATAAAAACCGGAACTTCCTTATTTTTTCTCATAGAAAGGGCCAGAAACGTTGCAGAAAGCCCTACAGAGCCCAGTGCCGGCAGTTTTAATGGTAAAACACCATCACCCTCCAGATGCTTTAAAAAACGTGAATCTGCGTACTCTGACCAGAAATAAAGGTTTTTTGCGTCCGTTTTATAAAAGACATTTTTTCTGGAGGCCATGTCCGTAAGAAATATTGGATAATTTTTGTCTGTTCCTATGTATGCTTTTTCAATTGCAAGCTGGCTTTCAACTGCAACTACAAAATCAGGCATTATTTTATGTGCCTGTAAAACGGGAAATGCAGCGTCTACAGCTATAATCCATGCATTATTTAATAGTTCTTTTTGAACAGAATTAAGAAAAAACTCTGTACTTTCTCCAGCCCCAAAAACAATTATAGGCCTGTTCATAAGGGGATGTGAGACAGGAACAGATTTAGTAACGGGATTTTCTTTTAAGTTTCTTATAAAATTTCTGGAAAAAAGCCGTCCCAGTTTTACAAGGGTAAGTCTGTTTTTCCAGAAGGCATTTATAGTATTCTGGCAGAATATTGTTACTTCTTTATATCTGTTGCTGTTAAAGAAAGCTCCTCCGCTAAGATCAAGAGTGATTACTCTTCTAAACCTTGATTCAGGATAGAGTTTGCAGGCAATCTGATTCGAAGAAATAAATTTTACTTTTTTATTAAGAACGGGAAGTTCTTTAGATAAAGATTCAAAATAATGTTTCGAAAGTTCAAAAAGCCTGGAATCATCTTCAATTGCAAAAATTTCACAATTTTCAGGAAGTTTAGACAATAGTTCTTTAATGCCAATCCACAGACATGGAGAATAGGCAAGTATTAGAGTTTCTTCCAGTAAAGAAAGATTTGCAATAGTCTGCTTAATTGCTCTGTCTGGAGCATATTTTGAGTAGAGAAATCTTCCTTTGTATGAAACAGAAAAGCCCTGACCGGCTTGTACCAGACAGGGCTCCAGAGGGCTCTGTGAGCCCATTTTTATATCAGTCAATAATCTGCCTTATTTGTTCATCATCTGGTTGAAGAATACATCCTGAACGTTGTTTACAACTTTGCTGCTTGTCAGAAGTGCGTTCTGTGAGTCAGTGCTGTCAGCATTTGCTGCAGCTGTTGTAATTTTTTCTGCGTCTGTTGCAACTGTCTTAGATTCTGCTTTTTTGAGGACAAGAACATAGTTTCCAAGTACAACAGGTTCAGAAATTTCTGCATCTTTGAGGGCGAAAGCTTTTGTAAGGAAGTTTTCATTTGTATCAGCTCCTGCAAGACCTGTTACATCTGTTGGGAGAGAATCAAAGAATGAAGAATTACTCCAGTTAAGTGGGAAAGCCTTTGTAACAACGTGTTCGGCCTCGCTGTCTTTGCAAGCCTGTGCAAAGGACTTTGTTGGTGCGTTTGCAGTAAGACCCTTTGCAGAAGTGATGAAGAAATCTTCAATTCTTGAAGCTTCATTTTCTTCAATGTATGAGCGTACAAGCTTGATTGTAAGTGGATCTTCGATATTAGCAGCTACTTTTGGAAGGTTACATCTGAAGATAGAGAATCCAGTTGTTGTTTCAATAACATCACTGATTTCTTCTGTATTGAGGTTGAAAACTTTGTCAGTATCTTCTGCATTTTTAATGATTCCTGCAATCTGATATCCCAGATTTGATGTTACAATACCATCAGAACCAGAATAAGCTTTGTCAGATTTTGTTGAAACTGCATCAGCAAATGAACTTCCAGCTTTAACTTCTTTAAGAATCTTTTTTGCATCACTTTTGTTTTTTACTGTGATTACAGAAAGGTTATATCTGTCGAATTTTGCAGCGTTGTCAGCAGCAAATGATTTAACTGCAGAATCAGGGTATTTAGCTTTGTCGAATACAGCAACTTCAAAAGATGTCTGTTTTTCAGCCATATCCTTAAGGAAAGCTGTTTCATTGTCTGCTGTCTTAAGACCGAACAGTGTGTGTCCATGAACTTTTGACTGAGAGCCAAGAAGGTCTTCACTGTAACGATTCCAGATGAATCCATTTGTTATATCTTTTTTAAGAGATACTTTAACATCATCAGGATAAGATTCAAAAAGGTCCTTTGAGAATTTACCGTTTTCATCCAGGAACTGATTAAGCATTGTGCGGGTAACGGCACTTTCTGCAGGTTCATATCCTGAATTTTTTACAGCATCCGAATATGCAATGGCATGAACTGCTGAATTGAAAGCATTAGAGTAAATAATGTAGTAAGCGTAATCGTTATTGATGTCGCCATACTGCTGTTTAAACATTTCTGTGTAATTCGATACAGCCTGAGCGAATTCTGTGCCAGGTTTATATTCAATCTTTTTATTTCCGTATTTACCGAAAACATAATTCTGTTCAGCAACGCCTCCGGCCATAGCTGGAACAAAGATAAATACGATGGCTGACAGAATTAAAACAAATACTGAGCCAATGAAGAGTGCTGTTTTTTTCATAGTAAAAACATCCTTTTATAAATGATTTTTAATTCGCCTGAATCCTTATATAGAAAGATAGAGACATAACGTTTTATTTTATCATCCTGATTTTCTGCTGTCAATTATTGATTGAATTCAGAAAAATGCAGCAGTATTGTTTGAGCCCCTTTTCAGCGGACTTCAGTTGTACCGAAGTGGAAAAAAAATTAAATTTTTTTAAAATTTTTAAAAAATACTATTGACCAAAAATAATCTTCCTGGTAATATCTAAACATCACGCGGGCATAGCGAAGCTGGTTATCGCGCTGGCCTGTCACGCCGGAGATCGCGGGTTCGAGCCCCGCTGCTCGCGTCAAAGCCTTCCTTAACGGGAGGCTTTTTTATTTGAGTGTAATTAAAACCTCAAATTCTTTAATTTCAAGGTTAAGTCTCAGCTTGCCTTGAGTTCTTGTATTAACAATTTAATCGGGTATTAGCGCAGCTGGTAGCGCACTAGCTTCGGGAGTTAGGGGTCGGCGGTTCGAATCCGCCATACCCGACAATTTTCTTCAAAACTCAAAAATCTCCATTCATTTCTTTATTTCTTAACAAAATGTTATAATTTTAACCTGTTCCTGACAAAAAATCATGGCTTCAAATTTCAATTCTTCCGATTTATCTATCATAAAGTGGTTATAAAAACCTGTACTTGCGCAACATATAATCTGCAGGTTTTATTAAGGAGGCAGAATGAGGATTTGCTTTATTACCGCTCAGACAGACTTATGTCATCTTCTGATTGAACAGCTTCAGGATGATGAACATCAGTGCTTTATTGTGGACAGCTGGATTGATTTTGAAGACAGTCTGCTGGATGATACCCATGCCCTGGATTTAATCCTGTGTGACTTTTCACTTCTTGGATCCTGTGACTTTAATTTATTCAGGGTTATAAAAGAAACCGGAAACTGTATTCCTTTGATTTATTACAACGATCCTAAACCCACTGACACCAGCAGGGTAATGCGTTGGATAAGCCAGAATGAGGAACATTACAAAACAAAGTTTCCCCAGTATCTGAAACCAGAGCTGGAAAAAATCAATCAGCTTATAATTAATCCTTCCATACGCAGACACATATCATTATTACAGCCTCCTGTTCCTGTGGGCTATAAAGACATAAAGGAACATACAGAAAACAGGGAAGTGGACCTTAATTCTTTCCGCCGTCGTAACAGCATTCCACCCGTAACTTTTAAGCTATTCAAATACATGTATGAACACCGTCACAGAGAATTTTCATTAAAAGAGCTTTCAAAAGTAATTTTCAAAAATAGTTTTCTTCATCATGCAAAAGAGGCAAGTGTTTACTCGTATATTTCCAGATTAAGAAAAAGCCTTGCACAGGACAGGTTTATCGATATTGATATCATCCGTACATCACCAGGCTGCTACGAAATGATAGTGTATTAAAAAAAAGGGGCATCTCCATCAGAAACAGGAGGTGCCCCTTTTGCTAATCTTTCAAAGGATTTGCAGTCAAAACAGCTTATTTAGTTTCATTTATCTTTTTGTTGATAAACTCCATTTTCAGGTTTTTCATGGCTTCTGTAAGACTGACTTTGTAGATGTGAGGATTAAGGATTCGTTTATAGGAAGCGTCCAGACTTTCCAGCTGCTGCTGCATTACTTCATGAGCTTTACGAAGAACTTTTCCTGCAGGCTGCTTTGGAGTAACTCTGTTTCCATTTTCAACAACCTTGTGCAGCATTGGTTCGGCCTTTGCGGCTGTAAAAGAGAACTGCCTGTAATCTACCATAGTGTGGTAGTATCTGTATTCTTTTCCAGGTTCAATAACTTCATCTTCCCGGGCAATAATATCGGCTCTTGCATTTCCGCTTTCATCATAAAGGCGGTAGACATTTTTGATGCCAGGGTTAGTATTTTTTTCAGGATTATCAGAGAACTTCATGGCCGGCTGATTTGTGCCGGTTTTTTTGTCAAAGCGGGCAGCAAGCTTGTACACCCCCGTAAAGCTGGCTTCATTACCGCCTGTTACCATGTGAGTACCAATACCCCAGCTGTTAATAGGAGTGTTCTGCTGAACAAGAGTTTCTACTATTTCTTCAGTCAGTTCATTTGAAACTGTAATAGTAGCCTGAGGATAACCTGCCTTATCGAGTTCCTTGCGAACTTCTGCAGTAAGATATGAAATGTCGCCGGAATCAAGACGCACACCGAAGTTGAAACCTTTTTCAACGAGCTTAGCTCCAACTTTAATGGCATTTTTGATTCCTGAACGGAGTGTGTCATAAGTATCAATAAGGAATACAGCCTTTGTAGGATACATTTCTGCATAAGCTTCAAAGGCTTCAAGCTCAGAAGGGAAGGCCATAATCCATGAATGAGCCATTGTTCCCATTACAGGAATATCATAAAGCTTACCTGCCAGAGTGTTTGAAGTACCTGCAGCACCGCCAATGTAGCTTGCTCTTGTAGCACTCATGGCACCATCATTTCCCTGTGCACGGCGAAGACCGAATTCCATGATTGCACCTTTTTTGCTGGAAAGCCAGATTCTTGCAGTTTTTGTGGCAATAAGGCTCTGGAAGTTAATATGATTAAGAACGAGCCCCTCAACAATCTGTGCTTCTATAAGGCTGGCATGAATTCTTACAATTGGTTCCTGAGGAAAGATTACTGATCCTTCTTTAAAAGCCCAGACATCCCCCGAAAAACGAAAATCCTTCAGATAATCAAGAAAGGCATCTTCAAAGATTCCCTGTTTTTTTAAGTATTCAATATCTTCATCACTGAATGTAAAGTCCGTAATGGCATCAAGAAGTGTATCAAGTCCTGCAAAAACACTGAAACCGCCATTAAAAGGCTGTCGGCGGAAGAACATGTCAAAAACAACATCCTGATTCATGTCATTTTTCCAGTATCCCTGAGCCATTGTCAGTTCATAAAAGTCGGTAAAGAGTGCACTGTTAATAGTGCTGTTTTCGATTTTTTCTTTCATAATATCTCCAGAAAAGTTTTGTTGTATCGAAAGGGTTCTTCAGCGTTTACCATCTTCATAAGTGATAAAAACCGGCTTTCAAAGTTGATTTATTTTATTAATAAGAAAGGTTTTGGTCAAAGGGCGTCACCCCCTGGCGGGGGTCGGAGTGCTGCGGGTTCGGTAACCCTCAGTCCTTCGGACCAGACTTTGTCTGCCCTTCGCGTTCCTGACGTTTTTAGTGCTGATAAGGACGTTTGTTGAATTTATATGTAAACCAGGCTACCAGATATCTTCCTGCAAACCGGCTTAAAAATGCAGTAACTTTCCATTTTAGTGCCCACAAAATCTGGATTTTTCCCTTTTCGGCATTTTTAAGGCAGTGTTTTACAACCTTTACAGGATCCTTCCCGTGAAGGACTTCTTTTCTTGCACCGTTGCTGGCCACATTTGCAAAGTTTGTGCTGACGCTACCGGGGCAAAGGGCACTGACTTTAATGCCCCTGTGTTTTACTTCTGCTGCAAGTGCTACTGTAAAAGAAAGTACATAAGCTTTAGTTGCTCCATAAACTGCAAAGTTTCCCAGTGGCATAAAGGAAGCCAGTGAGGCTACATTGATTATGGAACTTCCTCTGTTCATGAAAGGAAGACAGAGACCGCACATACCTGTAAGGCTTGCACAATTCAGGTTTACCATAGAAAGTTCCTTTTCAAGAGGAGTATCTTCAAAAGGTCCATAAGTTCCGAATCCTGCATTGTTTATCAGCATTTCAATTAAAATTTTTCCGCTGGCTTCTTCCCTTAACAGCAGGTCTTTGAATTTATTAATTCCCTCTGATCCCGACAGATCCATTGCAATGGCTTTTACAGAAAAGAAGCTGCAGCTTTCATCAAGTTTCTGGATTTCTGTTTTAATTTCATTGAGTTTCTCTTCGGAACGGGCCAGTAACCAGAATTCTCTGTTTTCGCTATTAGTTTTTGTGTACTTAACAGCCAGTTGGCGTGTAAATTCTGCCCCCATACCGGAGCTGGCACCTGTAATGATGGTAATTTTTCTCATATTATTTATATTGTATCATAATTTTTTTTATTTCGAGACATTGACCTGCTTTATAATGCAGCAGTCATGTCAGGTGTTTTTATCGTCTGGAATTTCTGATATCATAAACACATATGAAAAAGTTTACCGTTTTTTTAATTTTACCAGTCATAATTGCGTTAACAGCCTGCAATCAGGAATCAAAAAAAGAAGCTGCCCGACAGGCTGCCATTAAAGATGCTGTTCAGCAGTATGTGCTTTCTCTTTCACCTGAAGTTAAAATTTCACAACTTTTTTTAGTTAACATCGAAGGTAATAAAGAATTTATTCCGGTAGAAAAAACAGGTAGTCTTCATGGAAAAGCATCAGATGGGGAAGCCCTTGTTCCCGGGGGACTTTTGTTTTTCAGCTACAACATAGGCTCTAGTCCCGTTCAGGTCTATAACTTTATTCAGTCAGCTGATCATTTTTATGATTCAAATGATCTTCCTCTGCCATATGCTGCAATTGATCAGGAAGGAGGATATGTTAACCGCCTAAAAAAAATCAATTCGACTTTTAAATCCCAGAAAGAAATTGCAGATTCCATGACTCCGGAGCAGGCAGAAAGACTTTACGATTTTCAGGCAATGCAGATGAAAGGTCTTGGCTTTACAATGAATCTTGCTCCTGTAATTGAAGTTGAAAACCATGAAAATAAGGCCTTTCTGGAAACACGAACTTTTGGGAATATGGAAAAGACCCTTGTTTTTGGTAAAAA
Organism: Treponema sp.; assembly: GCA_045627285.1. Classification (GTDB taxonomy): domain Bacteria; phylum Spirochaetota; class Spirochaetia; order Treponematales; family Treponemataceae; genus Treponema_D. The sequence goes on from JAZQNJ010000117.1 coordinate 51,124, forward strand.
GCAGATTCTTTCCTTTGAAAAACAAGGAATAGGTACAGTGGCAAAGCATTTTCCAGGAAATTCTGCTACCGATCCTCACTCAGGCCTTCCTCTTATTACTTATACGGAGGACTCTCTTGAAGAAATGGTAAAACCTTTTAGGGAACTTCTTCCATACGCTTCCTGTGTTCTGTTAAGTCATGGAGTGCTTCAGCCGAAAAATGCTTCTGTAAACACCAAAAATGATGGCTTACCGGCAGATTTAAGTTCTTACTGGGTTACAGAGGTAATCAGAAATCAGATGGGTTTTAAAGGACTTGTAATATCTGATGACATTTACATGGGGGCTCTTGCCTTAAATGGTTATCCACCGGAAAAGGCAGTTGTTATGGCTGTAAATGCCGGTGTTGATGTTATAATGCTCAGTGAAAAACGCTTTGGAACTATGGCAAAAATCCTGCTTGAAAAATCGGCACAAGACGAAACTCTAAATCAGAAAATCAATGAAGCCTGCTGCAGGGTAATTGAGTATAAAATAAAGACAGGTGTTCTGGAGGCAGAAAATATCTCTTCAGACAAAAATTCAATTAAAGACTTAAAGTTTAAAATAAAAAATAAGGGGCTTTTAAACAGTTCTTTTGATGAAGATGGATTTAGTCAGATAAAAAAATCTGGTCAGGAAGTTTTAACTAACCGGGAGATATCAAAGTAGATGAAGCAGAAAGATAAAAAAGCAAAATTGTCTGGTGCACAGGGGTTTGATCAGTATTATGGTCAGCTGTATGGTGAGAGGTGGTCTGACTTAAAAAAATCCCTGTATCTTCCTGTAAATCATGTTGAATACAATGCCGGAGGAAAAGACAATTATTTTCTTGATTCAGGCTCTGTCAGGGCGGCAGTTAGTCTTCCTCTTTCCGGGGCAGAAAAGCTTTTGGATCTTTGTGCTGCTCCTGGTGGAAAAACTCTTGTGCTTGCTTCCTGTATGGATTCTGATTCAACGTTACTGTCAAATGAACGTTCCGCTGACAGAAAAACCAGGCTCCTTCATACGGTTCAAAATTGTCTTTCACAGCAGATTCAGGATAGAGTAACTGTAATATGCAGAGACGGAGCTGTAATGTGCCGGATGCCTTCAAATCAGTTTGATCGAATTCTTCTTGATGCACCTTGTTCGTCAGAGCGTCATGTACTTCTGGACGAAAATTATCTTAAAGACTGGTCCCCGTCCAGAATAAAAACACTTTCCATGGCACAATGGGCACTTGTTTCTTCTGCCTGGAGAATGTTAAAGACAGACGGATATATGGTTTATTCAACCTGTGCCTTAAATAGAGATGAGAATGATGGAGTAGTGGAAAAGCTCCTTAAAAAATTTAATGATGCGGAAGTGGTTGAGCCTTCAGTTTCTCTTGATGTATCTTCTTTTTGCAGTTGTCAGCTTCCAGAGGGAGAAAAAACTGAATATGGTCGCCATGTACTGCCAGATTTATGCGATGGGGCAGGTCCATTATATTTCTGTCTGCTGCATAAAAAAAACGATATAAGTGTGGAAGATACAATAAAAGTGTGTTAAGATTAAATGGTTATGGCAATGGATAATTCATCAAAAGAACAAAAATTACAGACAATCATCGAGCTAGAAAAAACTCTTGGTGAAATACAGGATCTCGATGTCCTTCTTGAACGGATTCTTACAGAAGCTCGTGGAATTGTCGGTGCCGATGCCGGTTCCATTTATGTTGTTGATGAAGAAAACCTGCAGATAAAATATGCCCAGAATGATACTCAGTTAAAAAGACTTGCTCCTGGTGATAAGCTTCCTTATGAATCATTTTCATTTCCTGTTACAGAACATTCAATTGCAGGATATTGTGTAGTTTCCGGACACGAAGTTAATATTCCAGATGCCTATAATCTTTCCCCTGATTTGCCATATTCATTTAACAAAGCCGCAGATCTTGAAACCGGATACAAAACAGTTTCTATGCTTAGTGTTCCTTTAAGAATAGCAAATGGTAAAATTGTCGGCGTACTTCAGATTATTAATGCTCAGGATAAAGACGAAAATATTATTCCTTTTGATGAAGATGCTGAACTCTATATCAATCATTTTGCAACCAATGCTTCCATGGCATTGGAACATGCTTATCTCACTCGCAAAATGATCATTCGTATGCAGAGAATGGCACAGTACCGTGATCCAAAGGAAACTTTCTATCATGTAGAACGTGTTGCTTCATTTTCCCTGGAAATTTTTGACCGCTGGGCTGTTAATAACAACATGGATCCTAAAGAAAGCCAGAAGTTCCGTGATAACCTCAAAATCGCAGCAAAGTGCCATGATTTTGGAAAAATTGGTATTGCCGATAAAATCCTTAAAAAAGAAAGACCACGTTTTGATGAAGAAGAGCGTGATATCATGAAGGGTCATACCTGTGTAGGTGCTAATCTTTTTACCGATGCAGAAAGTGATCTTGATCAGATGTGTCTTGATGTAACACTGCGTCACCATGAATGGTGGGATGGTAGCGATAAGGGATACCCTGGCAAAATTGATTATACCAGATATGAACCGGGAACACCTGTTCCAAGGGCACAGCCGCTGCGGGGAGAGGAAATCCCTCTTGCGGCCAGAATTGTAGCTCTGGCAGATGTATTTGATGCTTTAAGTCATAAACGAGTATACAAATCAGCTTGGTCCGTTGATGATTCATTCGCAGAAATTCAAAATCTGGCTGGAACTCAGTTTGATCCTGAGGTTGTAAGGGCTTTCTTGCAGGTAAAGGATCGTGTTATTGCTATTAACGCATTCTGGGAGAACTTTAACGATAATAATTAAAGCCTCGCATGGAAATTAGTTTTTCCGACTGAAGGTTTCGTTAACAATCAGCTGACTTATATGGCGTTCGAAGGTGTCTGCAAACTTTTTAAGTTCTTTCTGCCCGTATCTTGACCCTCCATTGCCTCCAAGACCAATGGCTGCAAGGTTCATGTTAAAATTCCGTTCACTTAATTTTTGACCGATATTTTCCTTTGTAAATGAAACACCCCTGTCATTCATAACAAAAATCTTTTTTTCTACCAGTCGTGCTGCAAAAGGAATATCTCTTGTTATTACCATATCGTTTTCTTTCGTGGTTTCTGTAATGTAATTGTCCGCAGCCTGGTCTTTTTCTGGGCATACAACCATGGTAAAGAGGGGATTGTTTTTGGGAATGGAAATTTCGTGATTTGCGGCAAAAATAACTGAGATTTCCTTTGCCTTGCAAAAATCGATTATAAAGTTTTTTACAGGAATAGGGCAGGAATCTGCGTCTACAAATACTCTGAAGGAATAACTCATTTAAGCTTCAATGCCTGATCCAGTTTTTTTATCATATCTTCTGCCAGTTTAGTAGCTTCTCCCGAACTGTCCTGAGTAAGATTTTGTGAAAATCTGGCTGTTTTTGATTTTTCTTTATACAGTTCGTCGCAAAGCATAATTCCAGCAAGAATGGAAATCTGCATATTGTTTTTCATCATGCCTGTTTTTTCGATTTCTTCTACAATCTGACGATAGTACCCCAGAAGCTTGTTAAGGTATTCTTCATCTTCTGTGGCTTTAATTGTAAAGGATGTTCCCAGAACATCAATATTAAGCGAGCCCATATTTTTGTCCAGTAAAAAGAAAATTAAAATATGTCAAACAGCGACTGAGAGTCAGCCTGCTGAGGGTCATCTGAATTAATTGGGGAGCTTCCCTGGTTGTTTGCAGGAAGTGGTGCAGCTGTATCAAAAGATATGTTTTGATTTTGAACTGGTGCAACAGGTGCTGAAGTGTTAATAGAAACGGGTGCGGAAACCTGCTGTGAAAAACCATTCTGCTGTGGTCTTTGTGTCTGATTTTGCTGATTATACTGAACCTGAGCCTGTGGAACTGTATGTCTTACAACTTCCTGCTGTTTAGGCTGTTCAGTTACTGGAGTGGATTCAGCAGCTGCAGCTTTTGTTGTCTGCTGAGCTGCTGTATGTACTGCATTTTCTACAGTGTTAAGTCGTTCTAAGGCCTTAAGGATTCCTTCCTCGATCTTGTTCTGATCTGTCTGAAAAGAAGAAAACTGCTCCGTTTTAGCTGAAAGTGCGTTTGTGAGCTCTGCGCATTTACTACGTAAAGCAGCATTTTCTGCTGTAAGCTGTTGAATTTTTGCAACAGCGCTTTCTATCTTTTCTTCAAGAAGAAGAACCTGATCGAGTGAAATCATAAGCTTACGCCTCTACTTACTTTGCAAGAGCTTTCTTAGCTACTTCTACAACAGCTTTGAAAGCTGCTGGATCTTCGATAGCCATGTTAGAAAGTGCTTTGCGGTTAAGTGTTACGCCAGCCTTGTTAAGACCGTCGATAAAGCGTGAGTATGACAAACCTTCATCGCGAACAGCTGCGTTGATACGTGCAATCCAAAGCTGACGGAAGTCACCTTTGCGGTCACGACGGTCAACATATGCGTGACGAAGAGCTTTTACAACAGCGTCTTTTGCTGCTTTATAGTTTGTTCCGCGGCGTCCTGTAAAACCTGAAGCAAGCTTAAGGATCTTAGCACGGCGATTATTACGTTTTGTACCATCTATTGCTCTAGACATTTTATTCTCCTAAATATTAGTGGCTATTAGCCGTATGGAAGCTGCTGCTTACGGATTCTTGGTGCTGAATCTTCAGAAAGGATTCCTGCACCACGAAGGTGCATCTTACGCTTTGATGATTTCTTTGTCAGAATATGACGAAGATTCATCTTCTTGTACTTTACTTTGCCTGTTCCAGTAAGAGAGAATCTCTTAGCTGAGGCTTTCTTTGTCTTCATCTTAGGCATTTCTTTACCTCATTCCTTATTTGGCTTTTGAATTTAAGGTCATAGACATAAAACGGCCTTCCATAGCGGCTGGCTTTTCTATTGTGTATGATCCTTCTTTAAGCCTTTTTTCTACTTCTTTCAGGACATCATATCCTAATTCGGTGTGGGCAAGTTCACGTCCGCGGAAGCGGATAGTTACTTTTACCTTGTCACCTTCATCAAGGAATTCCTGAACGTGTTTTGCCTTTGTATCAAGGTCTCCTGCACCGATTTTTGGCTGCATACGGATTTCTTTGATTTTAAGGACTTTCTGGTTCTTGCGGGAATCACGGAGTCTTTTTTCCTGCTCGTACCTGTACTTACCATAGTCAAGAATCTTACAAACCGGTGGATTTGCATTTGGTGAGACTTCAACAAGGTCGAGATTTCTCTCTTTAGCTAATTCCAGGGCTTCGCGAGTGGAAATAATTTTTACTTCACTCTTTTCACCGTCTTCATCAATTAACCTAACCTCGCGTACACGGATCTGTTCATTAATCCGTAAACCTTTTGCGTCTGCCAATGGGCCTCCTTGTGTTTATAAAACACTGATTCAATAAGTTTTAACAATATAACAAAATTCAAGCGGCTATGTCTAGTTATTTACTGTCATTATTTAGAAATAAGCAATTATATTGAAGATATATCATTTTTTTGATATTTTGATTTTATGTTTATTTTCTTATTTTGTCTTTTTCCTGTAACACTTTTATTTACAGGTTATAATTTTTATAAATCTGAACACGGAATAGAACTTTTGTGTCAGAATATACCGGCTGCTTTGTTGGGAGCTGTTTCTTCCGGGGTTATCTGTGCGGTTTACGCGTTCTTTATTTTTTCTTCCCCCTATACTAAAAATTCGCTTATGGGCTATTCCCTTTGCCAGTGGTTTATTATGTTTTTTCCTTTTGCCATTGTTGTTACTTTTTACATGTTCTGGGCAAATGACAGTTTAGAAAAACGCATTAAAGGACTAATTCCTCTTTCACTTTCTTATTTTTCTGTTTATTTACCATATATTTCACTTAAACAGGATTTTACAGATTCCTTCTATATCTGTCTTGTGAGACCTGTCCTTATTCTGCTTTATATTTATATTGCAGTGCTTCTTGCTGGAAATTTCTATAGATGCGTAATTGAAAAAAATAAAAAATTTATTCTTGAAGGGTTTCTGCTGATTTTATTTTCTTTGCTACCGTTTTTTATCCAGGGAATATGGTATTTCGGATTAAATTTTGTTTTCTGGTTTATTCCTGCTGTTGCATACGGTGTTTTTTGCGGCTGGATTCTTAAAGTGCCTGTAAAGGAAATGCTGACTGTTTTGAAGTCGGGAAACTGACAGAATTTTTTCAAAACTTCCATTTGATTTAGATAAAATAAGCCGGTTCAGGTGATGGTCTGTAAATCACTTAAACCGGCTTTTTTTATTTTACATAAATAGTAACTGTCTTAAAAACTTAAGCCTGTCCTGCAGAACCAAGAACTTCAATGTTTTTTCTTGCATACATCTTTTTAAGTTCTTCTCTTGCTGGAGCCAGATATTTGCGAGGGTCAAATTCTTCCGGAGTTTCAGAAAGAACTTTGCGGATCATGGCAGTCATTGCAAGGCGTCCGTCAGAGTCGATGTTGATTTTGCAAACTGCTGATTTTGCAGCCTTGCGGAGCTGTTCTTCCGGAATACCAACTGAATCTGGAATTTTTCCACCAAACTGTTCGATGATTTTTACATATTCCTGAGGAACTGAAGAAGATCCGTGAAGTACAATAGGGAATCCAGGGAGTTTCTTTTCAATTTCGGCCAGGATATCAAATGCCAGTGGAGGAGGAATAAGAATACCATCTGCATTGCGTGTGCACTGTTCCGGTGTGAATTTACAGCGTCCGTGGGAAGTACCGATTGAGATTGCCAGTGAGTCAACACCTGTTTTTGAAACAAAGTCCTGAACTTCTTCTGGCTTTGTATAATGGCTTTCTTCTGCCGAAACTTCGTCTTCAACACCGCCGAGAACACCGAGTTCACCTTCAACTGTAACACCAAACTGGTGTGCATAGTCTACAACTTTTTTTGTGAGGGCAACGTTTTCATCGTATGGAAGTGATGAACCGTCAATCATTACTGAAGAAAAACCGTTGTCGATACAGTCTTTGCATACTTCGAAGCTTGGACCGTGATCCAGGTGTAAAACGATTGGAATTTCATATCCCAGGTCTTTGGCATACTCAACGGCACCTTTTGCCATGTTTCTTAAAAGAATACCGCTGGCATACTGTCTTGCACCTTTTGAAACCTGGAGAATCACAGGTGATTTTGTTTCAACACAGGCCTGGATGATTGCCTGAAGCTGTTCCATGTTACTGAAGTTATATGCGGGAATTGCATATCCGCCTTTAATGGCTTTTTCAAACATTTCTTTTGTGTTTACGAGACCTAAATCTTTATAGCTGACCATAAAAAACTCCTATAGTTTGATATATTTATTATATTATTGAAATTGATAAAATCAAGTTTAAGGATAATTTAATCGTAATATTCCGAATAAAGAGTTTGACAAAGACAATGGAGAAAAATATAATTAAAATGTTATATAGTTATTTTGAATAATTTTACCGATAACTTAAAAGCTGCGTTTTTAATTAAAACGCAATAAAGGAGTTTTTAGATGAAAAAAAGCGTAGTTGCTTTCGCCAGTCTTGCTCTTCTTTTTGGTCTTTGTGCACCAGTTGTTGCACAGCCAAGCAGCAGGGCAGTTGAAACTTTTATTGTTGATGACTTCGACAATAAAGGTGAAAAAAATTTATATCAGCAGATGGCTGGTACAGAGCAGTGGACATGGAATATCACAACAAGCCGTTTTATCAATAAAGATGGCGGATTCCCAAAGATGGACTTCTTTGAAGGTCAGCCAAACTCTCTCAAAGCCTTAAATAAAGATAAAGATTCACAGCCAAAAGTTCTTGGTGTAAAAACAAGTTATAACCGTAAGGGTGAAAACTGGTTTGAAGTATTTCCTGAAGTAGACGGAAAACCTTATGAAATTCCTTTTGTTGGTACATGTACACAGATTGACTTCTGGGTATGGGGTGCTAACTACCTTTATTTCATTGATGTTCTTGTTCGCGATGCTGATGGCCGCGTTTATACACTTCCTGCCGGAAACCTTGCTTTCAACGGCTGGAAAAATGTAATTGTTTCAATCCCGACACACATCAGACAGCACTCAAGACTCCGCA